>JADGBZ010000017.1:16851-37369 GCA_015231175.1 Magnetococcales bacterium
AGCCAGGGAGCCAGCCCCCTGGACCCCGATTCATGGCTTGCCTGCACATCAAATCAGCACGGTTGAGCCACTAGGGCGTAGTGGTGGGTTTAGCGATACGATCAGGTGGAAAGTAGCGGGTGGTCTGGTCGGCAGGCTGCTCTCCCATGCTGGAACGGAGAAAAATGTGCCAACGTCGACGCAGTTAATGGATCCGGATTTTCGTCGCGAATTCTCGGCGCGCGTGGCCAAAAAGGCCATGCAGTCGCAGGGAAACGCGGTTGAACTGAATCACGGCCTGACCGAACAGGAGATTCTTGCCCGCATTAAGCAAGGTAGTGACATAGAATTTGATTATAAACGACTTTTGGAGGAGGCAAACAAATATGCTTAGTCCAGGAGGTCGTGTCCATGAGCCATCCCCTCAGGAGAATCCGCTCACTGAGCGTGTATTGGGCGCGTTTTCCGATTATTTCAGCGTGACTGCTTTTGAAATGGCGCAACAAGTCAAGTGGAGTACAGACGGTATCGAGATCTCTGAACATGCGTTGAATGGTGCGCTTGCGGAATCAAGAAAAGATGTCCAGGCTATCCTCAATCGACGCGGATGCAGTGCGTCAGGTGGTAAGCTGACTGGTATTATTACTTTTCGTGTTTCTCGATGGTGCCCGATCCAATTATCCAATGACTTGATCGAAAATCCGCTTGCTTTAAAATTGAATGGCCTTGTTCCCTTTGCCCTTTGTCTGAAGTATATTTTTACTATAGACATAGCCAGACTTCCACAGAGCATTACACAGGAGTTTCATTATAATCTCTTACGTCGTCATACAAACCAGGAAACCCTGGGTTTGGCGTATGATATGATTGAATACCATGTGTAACTATTCAGCACCCGACCACGAATCGGGGTCCAGGGGGCTGGCTCCCTGGCAGGTCCAGGACAGAGTCCTGGTGGGGTTCGGGGCGAAGCCCTGACAAAGGCTTTCATATCCAGGCTTTTTTTGAAAGGGTGCTGAATAGTTACTACCATGTTAATAATGCACGCATCTATTAGGTAGTTTGTTTTACCCTTCATGTCTTCCGCAAGTAAGCCCCTCACCGCCACCGAAGCCGCCACCCTCCTGGAAACAATCGCCCCCAACATGCGCGACTCCCTCCAGGAACAAACGTTGGCCTTGGCCAAATTGTTCCGGTCAACCGGGCAGGCGGAACTTCCCTTGCCCAAGGTTCTGTACACCGTGCATCAGGATCTGACCGACCACAAGGCGCTGGAGGCCTTTCGCAACAATGTCAAAAAACAGATCAACAACCATCTAAAAAAACTCATTCCCCCGGCGGAACTGCACCACCCGGGCGACAACCGGCCCATCGAGGCCAAAACTGTCTGGCTCGTCAGGGAACTAACCGAGGCAGAAAAAATTTTTGGTGGTGTCCTATATTAACCTTATTGGTTTTGCAGGGAAGGAAACCCACTCCCGTGTTGACCAAATATGACTGGCAAGTCCTGCTGCCATTGCTGGTGTCCGGGAACTCCATTGTCCGCATTCGTTTTTGATTCGCAATGTCCTGACTGGCCAACAGAAATTGTAACTGTACCCCACAAAGAAAGTCATGGCGTTGTGAATCTCCCAATCCTTCGAAAATTTCAATGTCTTTCGGCTTTTGCGGCCATTTTGGTGCCGATCCGTGCCATTGTTTCGCTCCACGAAGGATGTATTGACAGTTTTGCTTGAAAAAGAACGGAATAACAATGTGTTCAGAAGAATCCATGTCCCAAACACCAGCGTCTTCATCACCTCGACCACGCGACCATTTTGACGAATCTTGCGAACTGTCGCGCAGCACAACCCCTTCGGCATAACCCTTTGCGTAGAGCCATCCGGCTGCGGTGTCTCAATGGCATAAGCCCGTTCGATGGCCGTTTTGTAGGGCACATGTTCATCGGAGGTGATCAACAAATTTGTTTGTCCCCCCGTGCGCTGCTTGATCTCATCCACCACTTTTTGGCACGACTCGGCAGTGCGTTTTCCAGGAACGACGCTCAACAGCAAGCGGCTTTCCGGATCAACGGCGGTATGGTCCCAGTTGTCTCCCCGTTTCTCCTCATCCGGAGTGCAATGAGCTTCTTTCTTGAACACAAATCCCCATTTCTCATCCAGTTGAGCTTCTCGGGTCTGAGGGGGAAAACGCCACCAATTCATCATGTAAGGCTTGTGCATGTTTTCCTGCGCGGCGCGCATGGCGTGTCACTGTATCCGGTGCCACGCCCACCAAACGTGCCGTACTCCGAACACCACAACCCTCTCGAAGATGCTCGAACACGGATAGGGCCTTTTCCGTTGGCAAACGGCTGTGTTCAAGGGGTGTTCCTTTCCGTTCCGAGAAGTACCTGCCACAGGTTCGGCAAAACACCCCACGAATTTGGCGTTTGTGACCACTCCATCCATGCCACCGCAAATTGCCTTTGCCACGAATCCCGGCATCAGGGCATTGGGGATTTTGGCAACAAAGATCTTCCAGGTTGGCCATCAGACATTCCTTCGTCTCGGGTGGTAAATGTACAGTGAATTTTCGCTCAATTGGTTCAATAGGTCAAGGATTGACACGACCGGATTTTCCACAGCATCAAAATGAGCAAAAAAAATCAGATCAACCCAGTTTACCAAATGATTTATCGAAACAGTCACCTCAACCCAACCGAAGCATTCAGCCCAGCGAAATTCCGGCACTGCTGCAAATCTGGTTGCAACGGGACCATTTTGGACATGAGGTTTTGCACAAGGCGGGACGTTGTAAAGAGTATCAGGCAGAAGGGTACATACCAGCATTGATGCACCTGCTCCAGCCGGATGCTGCGGAAAAGGGGCGGGAAACCACGGTGCCGGATGCGCGTTTGTTGCTGTTGTAGTGGCTCAAGGAGTCCCAAACCCCCTTTTGTGCCATCCTGGGGGATTATGGGATGGGCAAGACATTTCTTTGCCGCATGTTCACCCGCATGGTCATCGAGAAGCGCCAGGGGGGGACGATACCCTGCTGGCTCCGCTCTACCTGGATCTGCGGGATTTGCCCCCCCGGGATCCGGGTCAACCCCTCCCGACCCTGGAGGGGATGATGGAACACCTTTGCCGGATGGCGGGATTTGGCGAGGTCAAGGTGTCGGCCCTGCTGGCCATGGTGCGGGCGGGCTACCTCGCCTTGATCTTCGATGGCTTTGACGAGTTGGCGGCCAGCCTGAACGAGGCCCAGGGGGATTATCTCCTGAGAGAGATTCGCCGGGCAGAGCCGCCAGGAAGCAAGGGGAAGGTGTTGATCTCCAGCCGTACCCACTATTTTATCGATCGGGCCAACGAGGAGGAGAAGATTGGCGGCGGGGTGCGTACCGTCTTGACCCGGGATGGTTATTCGATCAAGGATTGTAACTATTCAGCACCCGACCACGAATCGGGGTCCAGGGGGCTGGCTCCCTGGCAGGTCCAGGACAGAGTCCTGGTGGGGTTCGGGGCGAAGCCCTGACAAAGGCTTTCATATCCAGGCTTTTTTTGAAAGGGTGCTGAATAGTTACCAAGGATTTTCGCATCGTCTATCTGCTGCCGTTTGACGAGGAGCGCATCCGGCAATATTTGGAGCAGTATTTTCCCGGCCAGGGGGGAATGATCCTGGCAACGTTCCAACAATTGCATGACCTGTCGGACTTGGCGCAACGCCCCTTTCTGCTCAAGCTGATTGTGGCGCGCCTGCCGGATTTGCAGCAACGCGCCCGAACGAGGAGGGCGATCACCGCCGGAGATATCTACGGGGTGGTGGTCGACGAGTGGGTGCGGCGGGATTCGGGCAAACATGAGTTGCCGCCGGCCATCATCACCATGGCCATGGAACGGCTGGCCGGGCAAATGTGGCAGGACGTTGTGGCAACTTATGACCGCAACAAACTGTTTGCCTGGATCCAGAAAAAGCTTCCCACCCTGCTGCCGGGAGCCGAAAAAGCGGACAACTTCCTTGACACCCTGAACCGGCTGGAGATCAAACTTCGCACGGCCATGTTTCTCTCCCGGGATGGGGCGGGAAATTTTCGTTTTGCCCACACCTCGTTCCAGGAATATTTTTTGGCTGGATATCTCCTGGCCGGCCTGGAGCGGAGGGAGGAGACAGTGTTGGACCTGCCCCGGCTGCGTCTGGAGGTGGTGGGGTTTTTCCTGGACCGGTTGGCGGATCCAGGGCAGGGCCGACGCTGGGCCCCCCTGCTGGCCCAAATTTTGGCGCAGATTTTGGAGCGCCCCTATATGCCGAGGGTCAGTGAAAATGCCCTGTTCCTGGCCATAGCCTGGCGGCGGCGGCAGCCGGACACGGCGCCGCAGCCAGCCAGTTGGCAATTGACCGGGGCGCAATTGGCGGATGGTGATCTGGCCGGGGTGGTGTTGCACCAGGCTGTCCTGGAGCGGGCCGATCTGTTCCACGCCAACCTGGCAACGGCGCAAATCCGGGGCTCCCTGCGGGGCGCCAATCTGACGCAACTGCACGCGCCGGGGGTGGATCTGGCGGGGTGTGGTCTGCAACAGGCCACTTTGGATGGGGCGGATCTGGCCGGAGCCGATTTGCGCGGGGTCGATCTGGCCGACACCCCTTTGCGTTCGGTCCTGTTGCAACGGGCCAATCTCCAGGAGGTCGCCTGGAATCCACAACTCTTTGCCATGGTACGGTTGGCGGGGGCACAACTTCCCGAGCATTTTGACCCCGATTCGTCACCTCCCGGGGGTTGGTCCTTCCGCCCGCCCGCTCCCCCGCTGGATGGTGATGGTTTTCTATCCACATCGATCCAATCTGGGCATCATGACAGCGTCAACTGCGTTGCCCTCAGCCCGGATGGGACACTCCTTGCTTCAACAGGCGATGACAGAACCATTCGTCTTTGGGATGTCCACAGGGGTGTTTTGTTGCGCACGCTCATGGCGCATAACGACGGGGTTTGGAGCGTCGTCTTCAGCCCGGATGGCACGCGCCTCGCGTCAGGAAGTGAAGACCACACCATCCGCCTCTGGGATGCGGCGGCGGGCACGCCCCTGCGCACGCTTGCGGGGCATGACAGCTGGGTCACGAGCGTCGCCTTCAGCCCGGATGGCAAGAGACTCCTCAGCGGTGGCCGGGATGGCATGCGGCTGTGGGCGGTGGCGAGCAGGCAGCTCCTGGCTATCCTGTGGTATGAGGAGGATTCATGGCTGGTGTTGACGCCACAAGGATATTTTGACGGCAACGCCGGTGGCATCGCCCGCCTGACCTTTGTCCACAACCAGTGCGCCTATCCGGCGTCGGAGTTTACGGCTGGTCTTCAAACACTCTTTGGCGAGAACTGCCATCTGCTGCCAACATGATCCCACGCATACCGGCCCATCCGGTGATAAACTTTTAACGACAAATAAACAAGACGGATCACCCTTGTCCATTGGCGCAGCAAGAAAAATCCGGGTTTTATCATAAATCGATGGTTTCCAAGCAAGCGAAAGGCGCGAATCAACCAATTCGGTGTCAGGTTGACATAGGATCGCCCACGCCGGGTCATGATGAACTCACCATTGAACAGATCGATCAATTTAAGGTGGTACTCGGATGCATGGTCAGACGTGCGATATTTGGCCCGGCCCTGGACCCGAAACTCCCCGGAATCGACAATGGTTTGGCCCTGCACCTGATCCCTGGTGATGATTCCCTTCTCCACAAGGTTGTCCGTATAGGTCGTCTTTGGAAAAAACTGCATGGAATACATGGCGATATAAAAAGGTCGCCGCCTTTGCAACATCCATTCGATCGTGGATTGGTACCCCTGCTCGGCGCCAATCAGGGGGTCGTCAAAGATGAAATCATAGTGGATGCGAATATCCGTTGCATCCAGAAGATCGATGGCTTTTTTGAGACGCGAATCCGGTATGTTTCTTTGATATATATCTTTTCGTATTTGTTCATCAATATTTTGGATGCCAATGGTGATGGACTCCATCGGCAAGGTTTGCAGGGCGGAGACCACTCTTTCGTTGACGAAGGATGGATGGAGATCACAATGAAAGGGGATATCGATCTTTTCCCGATATTGTTCACAAAACTCATTCAGCCAGTCGGGCCGCATGCCAAAGACCTCATCATTGGCCCCGATCAATCTGACATCGGGAAGGACTTTTTTGACCTCCAGCAGTTCCCTCATGACATGCTCGACCGACCTGTATCGAATCATCTTTCCCTTTCCCTGATAGTGGGCATGGAAAAAACTGTTGGTACAGTAGGAGCATTTGAAGGGACATCCACGCCCCCCCATGAAATCATAGAATCCGGATTTTTCCACCAGCAGGGGATCCTC
Source organism: Magnetococcales bacterium (assembly GCA_015231175.1). Lineage (NCBI taxonomy): Bacteria > Pseudomonadati > Pseudomonadota > Magnetococcia > Magnetococcales > Magnetococcales bacterium. The sequence goes on from JADGBZ010000017.1 coordinate 23,177, forward strand.
CCGCTGGAGCTGGCCAGCGTGCAGGTAAACTTTGCGTGCGTTCTCCCGGGAACCCACGATGGGAATGGGCAATAGATCCAGCTCCTGTATCAGCTTTCCCAATGGATTCCGGATGGTCTGGCCACCCATTTTTTTGATCCAGAGGTTGTCGATGGCATCGGGGGATCGGCCTTCCCGGACGGCCTGGGCCACCTGCACCAGGGTCTCTTCCCCTTCACCGAGGCAAACCATATCGGCTATTTCGAGACAGGCCTCCGGCGCCACGATGGCGTGCGTGCCCCCCACAATGATGGGAACGTTCCTTTGGAGTTTGATCGCCTGCGCCAGACGCTGACACCAGGGAAAAAAGATGGATCGCACGCTGATGGCCACCAACCCGGGGTCCGTCTCCAGAACGATTTTTGCCATCTGGGTGAAATCGAACTGGTCGATTGCCATGCGCGACACATAACGTGCGCCGCCGGCATAAACCGTCGTGCAGGGAAAACCCGCAGCAACCAGCGAAGCCTCCAGAATCCTCACCGGAAAAGAGTTGGGTCCAAAAAAGGAGACCAGGGAAACGTTCATGTCATGCATCATCATCTCCTCGCAACCATTTCAATACCCGGCCACGCATCGGGGTCCAGGGGGCTGGCTCCCTGGCTGAATATCCTCAAAGTCACCAACAGCGCGGAATAAACTCCTTGTCGTTGGCAAGCCACACCCTGTCCCCGATATGGAGGATGACATACAAACCCTGTTTTCGGGCAAAGACCTCTGCATCACCATCCGTCAGGACACCGGCCACGGCGCCGATCACCTGGCGGTCCGCATAAACCGGGTACCACTCTCTGAATTGCCGCAAAGCAACCATGTGTTTTTCGACATCCGCCACCCGCAAGGTGCTCTCCACCTCGATCAGAACGACCGTATCCTTGTTCAGGGCCATGATGTCGATGCGGGCGACGCTTCCATCCGCCTGGTAAATGCGGACACGCTGTTGCATCTGGCTGAAGTGGATGCCCCTTTCGGCGAACAAAGGTTCACACCCCTGTCGAACGTAATCCTCCACAAACAGATTCCATTTGCTGCGCAATTTTTCCACCTGCTGAACCAGATCCAGAACCGCCGGATTGGTCTGGGCGCTGTGTTCACTCAGAAAACGTTCGGTCCTGTTGAGACTGATGGCCGTCTCCTGAATGGTCCGGGTTTTTTCCCGACGGGTACTCCACAGGAAATATCCGGTTTGCTGGATGATCATTGCCAATGAATTCAGAGCCAGAACGCCAAGCATGCGGCCTTCCTGTTTTGGATGGTGAAAACAAAAAATGCCCCTCCCCGCTCGGGCGCATCATGCACCACACCCGGGTCCGTTGACCAGGGGTCCATTGACCAGGGCCTTCGCATTTGCAACAGCGTGCTGCCGACCCCTGTTTTTGCGTAACCGTTCAGTACCCTTCCAAGAAAAGCCTGGACGAGAAAGGGGACTGAATGATCGCAAAAATATATCGTTTCCTCAACACAATTGCCTGTGGTAGGATCGCGCACTTTTGGCCGCAGTCGCCCCTCCGTGTTGTGGGGGGCAGTGTTTCCCTGAAAAAAAACGCATTTTTCGGACACCTGGACGCGAACTGTTTCCGTGAAATGGCAACACAGGAACGCTCGGGTCGTGGGAGAAAGGTGTAACCGAGGTGTGAGACCTCGTTTCCGGAACGTATAGATGAGGGGGGTATTTTTTTCAGTCTTCAGATCGGATGACGCGATCGCAAGGCGTTTCAGGTGCAGAACAAACGAAATTTCCATAAAACAAGGGGATACAAATGAAAATCAGAAATATGGTCATCGCTTCCGTTGTAGCTCTTGCCTTCGCCGGCACTGCTTTTGCGCAGGATCCGGGCGTCGCCCCTGCGACCCCTGGGGTTGGCGCTCACGACGCTTCCGATTCTGTCAAGCCTAAGCCCTCTAAAACCAAAAAGAAGGCAAAGAAAGCCGCCAAGGGAGAAGCAGCCGCCAAGAAAAAGTAGTCATCAGGCCGGCTGGCCTTTTTCCGCTTTGATCCCGATTGCGGTCATCAGAAGCGGGCGGAGGCAGAAACAAAACGGGGCACCCGTCGTGTGCCCCGTTTTTTTTTGGCTTCGGATGCCAGGCAGGTGTTTTTTGCAATGGGTGGTCAGGCTGTGTACAGCCCGTCGATCTTCTGGTAGGCGTCGATCTGACGCTGCCTGACCAGCGCTTCGTTGCTGACGGTGACCATCAATTGGTTCCAGGCCCGGGCTGCCGGACGTGGCAGAACAAACTCCCTGCCGTACATGAAATCACGCGGATCCTTTCCGGCTGACTGGATTGCCTTGATATATTTTCCGGGTATCGTCTCGCTCAGGGTGACAAGTTCCACCTCGGTGGCTTTGTTGTCTTTTTCCATGCGCACCTTTTTCCGCCCCAGATAGGTCAACTTGAGGCCATCATCATCTTCGTAGATCACATCTTCGCGTTCTTCTTCTTCGGCTTTTTTGAACTCTTCAAAAGGATTGCTGCTCTGTTCCACGGGAGGTGGCGCCTTGGTGCGTTCAATGGCCTGACGCAACCCATCCAGGTGCTTGATCAACACGATGATGAGTTGGTCCTTGAGCTTGTCCCGGGTATCCGGGGTCAAAATTTTCAGTATGGATTTGGGAAATTTGAGCAGGAATGTGTCGGCCATGGAGATCACGCTTGTGGTGCGAACGCGCGGACTGAGAAAGGCAATCTCACCGAAAATGCTGCCAGGTTTCAGATCGGCGATGGGTTCCATGAAGGGCTTTTTGTAAACCTTCGCCAAACCCTGGAGCATGATGTAGAAGATGTCCCCAAATTCGCCCTCATTGATGATGGACTCGTTGGTGGCAAACTTGACGAACTGGGCATCGGCAAGTTGGGAAATTTCCTCTTTTTCTTCGTCCGTAAACGTTTTGAAAAACGGAATTTTGTCCAACAAACTTTTTTTGATCATGGCCGTCCTCACCCCCCTGTAGCTCCTTCGACGCCAACTCTTGCGTCCGTCATCCACCTGCTCGATAACGTAATACCGGAAACGTTTGGATGCCAGTGAAAATGCGGTCTTCCCACCTGGGATTTCCGCCATTTTTCGTTGTCAGGCCTTTCCATTTGCCCACATATCCGCCAGAATCGAGAGGGTTTTATCGGAGAATCGGGATCCGGGAGGCTGGCTCCCTGGCAGGGCCTAAGACGGAGTCCTGGTGGGGTTCGGGGAGTAGGGTCACGAATTGGATGCACAGGATCAAAGAGATGGACGGAATGTCCGGTTTCGACAGCAAGCCGCGCAATGTCAGATCCATGCCAAGTCTTGAACGGCGTCTGGAACAGGCGGAGAATGATCTTCGCAATCTTGGCCGGATGCTGCACGAAGGGCAGCGCTTGAAGAGTACCCCTGTGACCCCGGACAGCGTGGTCGCAGCGGCTCGTCACAAGAGCAAGGCTGCTCAGGCCATGGAGAAGGGGGACGGTGTGCGCGCCGAGGCCGAAGCCCGGGCGGCCATGGCTCTCTGTCCCGACAGTGCCGAGGTCGTCTTCGCCCTTGCGCGGGCGTTGCACGAAAGCGGACAGTTGCCCGAAGCAGAGGCCCGCTATCGACAGGCCATCGTTGTGGCTCCCAAGTATGCCAGCGCCTGGTTCAACATGGGTGACGTTTTGCACCTGCTCAACCAGGAACAGGAGGCCTTGGCCGCATGGCATATGGCCGCCACTCTGGGCCACGAAGGCGCCCGGAAAAAGGTTGCCGCCCAGGGTCTGGAAAAGCCAACGACCCATACCCCGGTTTTGTCCGGTGAACCAGGCCAAAGGGTGCTCTCGCCACGTTTGCGATCTTTTCCGACCCAAAAGTTTCTTGTTCTGTTCTCGGGGATCGCGTTGTTGTGTGGGGTGCTTGGGTGGTTCGCTTATTCCACTTCTTTTTCCGATTTGGAGTCCAAGTCGCCCAGGCTTGTCGAATCCTTGCCTCCTCCATCCTCCACACCTGAAACTCCTGCGTCGACTGCCACACAGATGCCCCTTCAAGCGGGATCGTCGTCTGTGGTAACTCCTCCGATCTCAACCGGCAGGGGTGAGGCCTCGCATGTGCCACCTTCCCACGGGGAAAATGTTACCGTTGTTGCGGAGCGGGCACCTGATTCACTCCCGGTGGCACCTCCGGTGGTCACCTCCAGGACAGAGGGAGGATCCCCGGTGGAAACGATTCCAGCACCCCGGACCGCCGCTCCGCCCGGGGCTGCCGAGGAACCAGGTGAAAACGCCGTCAGGCTCCAATCTCCCCCAACGCCCGAAGTGGCCGGATCGCCTTCCTCCAAAAATGCCGGTGTTTTTACGGAGAGTCGTCCCGTGACGACCGGTGACTTGGACGAAATCGGCGCCGAACGGGTGGGCGGCGCCACGCCCGGGGGGAGTGCGCCCGGAGAGAAAGCCGTCGGTTCCTTGCCTCACCTGACTGTGGCCGCAGACCCTGATAACGCCAGCGTGCGCATCATGAATATCGGTTCCACCTATCGGCCAGGCATGTCGTTGCCTCCTGGCCCCTACCAAATTGAAGTGGCACACCCGGGGTACATCACCAACCGGCAATGGGTCACCCTGCGCAGTGCAGATCTGGTCGTACCCATCACCCTGGAAAAGCCTTTATCGTCCACCTACAGGCTGACGGTCCATACCAAACCTCCCCAGGCCAAGGTACAGGTTTTGAACATTCGAGCCCGCTATCGGCGTGGCATGGCGTTGCCGCCGGGAAAATATCAAGTCCACGTGTCCCACCCCGGATATAAAACTCAGGAGATGTGGATTGATTTGGACGAGGAGTTGACCCTGCCTATCACGCTTCAGCCTGACCCTTGAACTCCTGCCTCCTTTTCACGCGAGAGATGCCATGGCAGCGGCGGTTTTGCATGAGACACCTTCTGCCAATCCGGCCACGCCGGACGACCCGCCGTTCGGTGGTGTGGACCTGATCCACTTCGCTGCCACGAAGGGAACCCCCTTCTGCATATACGATGGGCCGGCTCAAGTTGTCCATCTCCGGGAGTTGCGTGCTTCCCTGGGCGGGAATCTTCTACTCAGTGGCCGGGTCGGATCCCATCCCAACCTCCATGTGCTGCGGTGGTTGCAACCCCATCAGGATGGCTTTGTGGTGACCTCGGGAATCGAGTTGCGTTTGGCCATCGCCGCCGGCGAGCAGCCACAACGGATAAACTATCTGGGCCCCGGCAAAGGCGACGCTGAACTGGAACTGGCCATCGGCAGTCGACTGGGCTCCATCAGTGTGGAGTCAGAGGGGGAGTTGGAGCGCATGGATCAGGTCGCAAGGCGTCTGGGTCGCAAGGCTCCTGTGGCTTTGCGCATCAATCTCCGCCCTGCCACGACAAAGTCCGAACCACCCTCTGCGGCGCCGGTCGCCTGTTTTGGTTTTGCAGCGGAACAGGGTGAGGAACTCGTTGCTGCCGTGGCACAAAAACCGGGGTGCCGGTATGAGGGTCTTTATTTCAACCTCGACGTGGCAACCCTGCCAGCGGATGCTGTGCGGAGCTGTTTTTCCCGCGCCCTGGAGATTGTCGGCACCATGGCTTACAACATTGGGCAGTGGCCTGGTCGGATTCTCGTGGCCGGCGGGGAGGGGGGGATGATGCCTCCGTATCGCACCCGGGGTTTTGGGGATTGTGTCCAGCTCTATCGGGATTTATCCGTGCTCTGGGCAGATTTCAAGGCAAAACACACGCCACCGGAGGTAACCGTCATTTTGGCCCTGGATGTCCCGTCAGGGAGCAACACGGCACTCCATGTGGCGCGGGTGGTGGCGACCCACACCTTCGGGGATATTGCCTGTTGTATCCTGGATGGTGGTGTGCCCTCCCCTCTCTTGGGGGGGGACGTTGTCAACCTCTCCAGCCCGGATGGGAATCCCCGGGTGCCGGTGCAATTGACCGGGTTGCTGTGCAGCCGCCACCCAGATGATCGAAGAGATACCATCCCGATGCCGCAGCCACGGATAGGCGATTACGTAGGCATCTACGAAAACGGCGGACACCTGGCCGGACCCGGTGGCCTGTTTTCCCGTCTGACCCAGGCCGAGTATCTGGTCACAGGGCAGGATCAGGTCAAAACCATCCGCCACGTCATGGACCCATCGCGCATTGGGATTCCTCCATGAACAACTGGAGCCTCCTTGCGCCCGGATCAACTCTGCTCCACAATGCCCGGGTTGCCTGCCCCCTCGTCGATCTTTGCGTCCGGTTTGGTTGCGAACGCAAAAAGTGAGCGGGATGGGTGCCAGGCAGCGGATATTTTTGCCACGAACCAACCGGAACAGACCTCCGCCATGTCCTATCTGCGCGAAGAAATTGTCATGACATCCGATGAGGTGCAACAGGCCATCGACCAGATGGCGCAACGCATCCATGCCGGTATCACCGAACCCCAAAAACGGGTCGTCATCGGGATCCGCCGTGGTGGAGCCGTGGTGGCGCGCCTGTTGCGGGACCGCTTGGCTCAGTTGCAGGGTGTGGGCTTTCCCATCGGTTTTTTGGACATCACCTTTTATCGGGACGACCTGGATACCGTCGGTCCCAACCCCGTGGTGGGGGCCACCGATCTTGCCATGGACATTGATGACAAGAGCATCATCCTGGTCGACGATATCCTGTTTACCGGTCGTACCATTCGGGCTGCCCTGAATGCCTTGTTCGATTTTGGCCGCCCGGAGATCGTCAATCTGGCCGTGTTGGTGGATCGGGGTCACCGGCAACTCCCGATTCAGCCCGACCATACAGCCAAAATTTTGGAAACCGGATGTCGCGAAAGCATCAAACTGGTTGAAAAGGAAGCCGGGAGATTTGTCGTCGTCAGGCGGCTGCGTGCATAACCCGGCTTGACTTTGGCCTCGTTCCTCGTTGACCACAAAAAAGAAACATGACTGGTAACGATTCGGCACCCTTGCAAGAAAAGCCTGGATACGGAGGCCCTTACCAGGGCTTCGCCCCGAACCCCACCAGGACTCTGTCCTGGATCTGCCTGGGAGCCAGCCCCCTGGATCCCGATTCGTTGCCGGGTGGTGAACATCTACCATGACTGCCAAGAAAACGGCGTTGAAACGCAAACACCTCCTGGGCATGGCCGAACTGAGCCGCCAGGATATCACCCAGATCCTGGAGACGGCAGCCTCCATCCGGGAGATCAATTATCGCGACATCAAAAAGGTTCCCACCCTGCGGGGCAAAACCGTCATCAACCTTTTTTTTGAAAATTCCACCCGTACCCGAACCTCGTTTGAATTGGCCGGCAAGCGCATGTCGGCGGATGTGATCAATATTTCCGTGGCCTCCAGCTCTGTTGCCAAGGGCGAAACCCTGATCGACACCATGATCACCTTGCAGGCGATGAATCCCGATGTGGTGGTTGTCCGGCATGCCGAGCCGGGCGTGCATGCCTTCCTGGCCCGGCATGTGGACACCGCAGTGGTCAACGCCGGGGATGGAGGACACGAACATCCCACCCAATCCCTCTTGGACATGCTGACCATCGAGGACAATCTCCACCGACTGAACCGAAAAAATTTCGACGGCTTGGTGGTGGCCATCTGTGGCGATGTCCTGCACTCCCGGGTGGCCCGTTCCAATGCCATCGGCCTGCGGACCATGGGGGCGCAGGTGCGGTTGATTGGCCCCCCCACCCTGATGCCCCGCTTCGCCGAGGAGGCCTTGGGCGCTCCGGTCTTCCACGACCTGGACCAGGGGCTTGCCGGTGCCCAGGTGGTCATGGTACTGCGCCTGCAACTGGAGAGGATGCATACCGCTTTTATCCCCAGTATCCGGGAATATTTCAAATTTTGGGGTTTGAGCCGCCGCAGGCTGGCCTGTGCCGCTCCCGGCGCCCTGGTCATGCACCCCGGCCCGGTCAATCGTGGTGTGGAGATCTCCTCGGAGCTTACCGACGATCCGGAGCGTACCGTCATCCTCGATCAGGTGGCCAACGGCCTTGCCGTCCGCATGGCCGTGCTCTATCGCCTTTGCAGTGGCCGTGTCACCGTCGAGAAGGATCCGGTGGCCTCCACAGAGGATCAGAAGGGAGAGACCCCGTGAGCCCGGAGCATGCCGTTGTTTTCATCAAGGGGGGGCGGGTCATCGACCCAAGCCACCGCTTCGATGCCACCGCCGATATGGTGCTGGCCGAAGGAAAAATTCAGGCCATTGGCCGTTTGGATCCCCCCTCCGGATGTCACATCCTGCCTGCGGATGGCCTCGTCGTGGCCCCGGGGTTGGTGGACATGCACGTCCACCTGCGGGAGCCAGGCTACGAGTTCAAGGAGACCATCGCCAGCGGCACCCGCACCGCAGCGGCTGGCGGCGTCACCTCGGTGGCTGCCATGGCCAATACCCAGCCGGTCATGGATGACCCGAGCGTGGTGGGTTACGTTTTGGAAAAGGCCCGTGCCGCCGGTTATGCCAATGTCTTTCCCATCGGCGCCCTGACCCGGGGGTTGGAGGGCAAAACTCTGACCGAGATGGGACTTTTGCAAAAAGCGGGCTGTGTGGCCTTCTCTGACGATGGGCGCCCGGTCATGGACAGCGGTGTCATGCGCAAGGCCCTGGATTATTCCCGCGCTTTCAATGCCCTGCTCATCCAGCACGCCGAAGATTCGGGACTTGTGGCGCATGGCTGCATGAACGAAGGGGTGGTCGCCAGCCGTCTGGGGCTCCCCGGCATCCCCACCGAGTCCGAAGAGATCATCGTGGATCGGGACATCCGTCTGGTGGGTTTGACAGGAGGACGCTATCATGTGGCCCACATCTCCACCCTGGGCGCCGTGCAAGCCGTGGCAGCGGCCCGGAAACGGGGTCTGCCAGTCTCCTGTGAAGCCACTCCGCACCACTTTGTCCTGACCGACATGGCGGTGGGAGACTATGATACCGATGCCAAAATGTCCCCCCCGTTGCGGGGTGAGGCGGATCGCCAGGCCCTTCGGGAGGGGTTGGCCCAGGGCATCATCACGGTCATCGCTTCCGATCACGCCCCACACGATCTGGACAGCAAGCGGGTTCCCTTCTGCCAGGCGGCCAACGGCGTGGTCGGGCTTGAGACCTTGCTCCCGGTCTCTCTCGAATTGGTGAACGAGGGTGTTCTGACCTTGTCCGAGGTTTTGGCCACCCTGACCTGCAATCCGGCCCGTCTGCTCGGCATCGATCGGGGAACCCTGGCCGTAGGGGCTCCTGCCGATCTGGTCGTGTTCGACCCCTCGGAAGCGTGGACCGTGGATGCGGCCCGGCTGCATGGCATGGCCCGTAACACCTGCTTTCATGGCCGTCGTGTCCATGGCCGGGTCAAGTATACCATCCTTGCCGGGCGCATCGTGCATCAGGACGGGGATTGAAACCTGTGTGCGGTCCGAAGCGTCCGCGCATCCACCATCGGCAGGCCCTTGTCCTGCACCATCGGGCCCTGCCCGACAGGCAACACCTGTTGCGTCTGCATGCACCCTGGATCGCTGCAACGGCGGCGCCGGGTCAGTTTGTCCATGTGCTGTGCGACCCGGGTTTGACCCTGCCGCGCCCATTTTCCATTCTGGATGCCGATCCGGTTGCGGGGAGTCTGGATCTTCTATATCGGGTGGTCGGCCTGGGTACGGCGGCCATGGCTGCCTGGCCGGAGGCGAAGATGATCCCCTTGGCAGGCCCATCGGGCCAACCATTCTCTCCGATCGATGCCGGACAACCGGTTCTGTTGCTGGCCGGGGGCGTTGGTTTGGCGCCGCTGGATTTTTTTGCCCGGCGTGCCTCCGCCCAGGGCGCTCGGGTCACCTTGTTGTTGGGTACGGAAAGCACCCCTCCCTTTGCCCTGGTCACTTCCCGCTTCTCCCTGCCGGGGGTTCCCGATGCGGTGTACCTGGCACTCGCGCACCTGGAGCACTCTGGCGTCGCCAGCCGTCTCGCCACGTTGCGTTCGACACCGGGCTATTTTCCGGGCTACGTCACCGACCTGGCGGAGGCGTTGCTGCGCGACATGAACCCGGCTCTCCGTGCACATCTGCGGGTGTTGGCCTGCGGTCCTCCGGCCATGCTGCTGGCAACGGCCCGTCTTGCAGAGCGTTTCGCTCTTGCCGGCGAGGTCTCTCTGGAGGCCCACATGGCCTGCGGGTTTGGGGGGTGTGCCGGTTGTGCCGTTCCCATGCTGGGCCAGGGAGACGCAACAGTCACCGAGCGAACCACTGAGGATGAAGAAGAAAAAGCCTCCTGGCATTACCAGCGCGCCTGTGTGGACGGTCCGGTCTTCGATGTCAAAAAGGTGGCCTGGAGCCAGATGGCCCAACAGATGTGATCGTTTGACGCCCTGGATGTCCCTCCCTGTCTTTCAACGGGCAAATCCCCGACCTGCGGGGAGGTCCATGCCTTTCCTTTTGGCGCAGGAAGCGGCAAGCTTTCCGGCATAAGCATTATGTCATTCCAGAAAACAATTTTTGACTTGCCGAGGTAAAAATTATTGATGATGTGTAGGTGGATATGATACAAACCCTTGGTAAACAGTTTTATACTGTAAGGGTGGCTGGCAGAGGGGGGTAATCCTCCGGTTGCCGGCATGTTCATGACCAGATGGGAGAAGACAACATGTTTCGCAGTCGAGAAAATGATGACATCAGGAGTCAGGTGGCCCGCATTCTGGAGGATGGCGGGAACAGTATCAACCAGGCCGAATCGGAGTATGAGCAATATTTGGCGGCCAACCGCGCCCGGCAGCGGTTACGGACGGTGACGGGTTTGAACCCCAGCCCGGAGTTTTTGGTGGCCCATGCCACGCGCAATCTGGACCACATGGCATTTCTGGGGGATGACTTGAATGCGGCGGCCAACGAACCGGACACCAAAACCTTGGATCGCATGGCCAGCAACCTGGGGGATGCCCATATGTTGTCCAGGAAATATCTCGGCCTGCGCGCCCCCGCCCGAGAGGATGCCCCCGAAGCCTGGGATACCGACAACACCGTGCGCGTCACCTATGGTGACCTGAGCGATTTCATCAACCGGCGCAGTCAACAGGAGGGGAGGGATCCGACAGTTTATGTGGCTATGAGTGGAGACACGGGAACTCCGAATGTTCAAGGAGCCAAATCGGGTGGAAACTCAGGAACCAGTAGCACTCAAGAGGAGGGGTGGCATTTCATTCCCCGTAACAAGTTGGCTGAGACATGGATAAATAACTGGGAATCTGTGAAGGATCCAGAAGGAATGAAAAAGGCATGGGATGCAAGGGGACAGCTACCTGAACTTATGAGGGGGGAGTAGTTGAAGGGAATCCAGGTATTTTGAGCGCTCATCGGTGCGTTCTGCAGAGCCGATGACCTATGAATCCTGATTTCTTATCATGGACCTTACTGAACAGGAGACCTGTTCCATGCGTTACGAATGGATGTTTCTGGCCCAGGTTTTGGTTTTTTCTCTTTGGTTGATACCCGCCGGTGGATGCGCCGCAGCGGAAGAACACCCCGAATTCTTGAAAGTCGGAGGGGAGAAGATCCTTTTTTCAGAAGCCAGACAGCGTGCCGAATCCGGTGACTCCAAGGCCCAGGTGGCCATGGGCAGGTATCTTCTCTTTGACAAAAAACCACCTTTCAACGTTGACGAGGGATTGGATTGGTTACGAAAGGCAGTCTTACAAAATAATACCGAGGCCATGTATACATTAGGAAAAGCCTTGTACGAAAATTCAGAGGCAGATCTGAACCCTTCTGGGAGCGAAGAGGCTATCCAATGGGTCTCTACAGGCGTTTCGCTGGGAGATTGGCATGCCATGGAGATGCTGTCAACCTTTTATTTTACCGGCTGGGGGGTACCCAGGGATTTGGCGCAAGCCAGTTATTGGGAAGGTAAAGCGTTGGAGAGTGGCGGGGCTGCGGCAGAACTCACCTTTTCTGTAGCCCATTTTTTTGGCAAAAAAGCACCTGAAGACATGGTGCTCTCACGACAACTGCTGAGAAGGTCGGCTGAGAATGATTTTCCTCCTGCCCAGTACCTTCTTGGTGTCGATTATGCGGAAGGATTGTTTGTCAAACCGGATTTCAAGGAATCACGGTTTTGGCTTGAAAAGGCGGCAGGTCACGATGTGGGCAGAAGCACCTATTTTTTGGGAGAAAATTATCGCAAGGGGAGCAACGGCTATCCCCATGACAAGGCTAAAGCGCTTGAATGGTTCGAGAAGGCTGCCCAGATGGGGTATGGCGAGTCGTTTGTCAGCCTGGGATATCTTTACCTGGAGGATATTCCCGGACATCCAAGAGATCCGGAAAAGGCCCTTGCCATGTTCCATAAGGGATTGGAAAAGGGTGATTCAAGCGCTTATATGGCTTTGGGTGATTTTTATTTCAAGGGGGATGGTGGCGAGCAAAATGTGTCCGAGGCTTACCATTGGTTTCACAAGGGTGTTGAAAAAGATCCACGCAATACAGAAGTGTTCGCCCGAGCCGAAATCATGCGGATTTTTGGTATGGGAACATCAGCCGAGCCAACACTGGATTTTACCAGGATGAATGATGCCATTCAGCATGGCAACATGGATGCTGCTGCCATCCTGGGAAAGTTCTATCTGGCAGGCGTAGGTACGGCTAAAGATTTTTACAAAGCCCGCAGGTGTTTTGTTGCCAGTGCCACAGGTGGAAATGGAGAGGGGAAGTTTTGGGCCGCATTGATTCCTGCCGCAGGTTTGGGTGGTCCTCAGGATGTGGAACTCGCTGCCTACTGGGCTGAAATGGTCAGCTCTACCCACGTAAGCACCAACCATTGCCTTGCAGGTGGATTTTTTCTTGCCGGAACAGGTGTCGTACCTGACTTGGCCTATGGTCTGGACCTGCTGCAAAAAGGGGCCATGCTCCCGACAACCTCCTGTGCCTGGTTGTTGGGAGAGGGGTATCGGCAGGGGCGGTATGGTTTGCCGGTGGATCTGGCCTTGGCGAGCCACTGGTATGAACAGGCAGCAGCCCATGGCGATCTGGAAGCGATGCTGCGACTGGGTTTGATCGCGGCTGGGTTGGCGGGGGGGGCCAGGGAGTCATGGATGGACTTTGCCGAGGCGGTCAGGTGGTTGCAGAAGGCCGGCGAGAGGGGTTCACCACCAGCCGCTTTTCTGCTGGGTATCCTGCACGCCAAGGGGTTGGGGACGCCACAAAACCTTGACCAGGCGCGCCGCTGGTTGCGCGCAGCCCAACAACAGGGCTTGGAACGTGCAGGTCACCTCCTGGCCATCATCGACGACAATTCAGAGAGCCTGGACGCCCAGGCAGAGATGGCCGCCTATGTGAGCACCTTGCCAGACTCCCTGGCCCCGCCGGCCATTCCGGATGACCTCTCCTTCTTTCCTATACCCCATCTGCCTGGATTGCCGGAGGGTTTCTGGCCGCGCTTGCTGGTGGATTTACAAGTGGCGCGAAAGGGAACATCTCGTCGTAACGATTCACCACCCGGCCACGAATCGGGATCCAGGGGGCTGGCTCCCTGGCTTACCGTGAAAGCCACTCTGGAGTTGGGCAACAGGAGGGTGACCGCTCCAGAAAAAGGCGGGAAATTACCTTGGATGTATAAGTCGAATCAGGCTGTTACTGGCAGCAGACTGAAGCGACGCAGGGCTTTGATCCAACGTGGTGCATTACGTTTGACTGCAAGTTCTTCGTAATTTACCGTTGAATCGTGAAATGCAACCTTTCGATTTAGGTAACTATTCACCACCCACCTTAAAGAAAAATCCTTGACACGGTTTTTTGCGATTTTTTGAGAAACCGCCAGCTAATCCGAGTAGGGTCAGATTTTGCCTTCTACCGCCCCTTCATGGGCGTTCTCGCTACGGTAGGATTTACTCCGGTCCTCCACCGCACACTGCATCCCCATCTTGGCTTCCAGGGGGCATGGAGGGGCAAAAAAAATCGCCCAAAAAAGCCATGCTATACTCCTCGCATCAACCTGATTCGAGGAGATTCCCGTTGAGGCTCAACGCAGACGAAATCCGCTCCACTGTCGATCAAGTGCGCCGCTTGCTCCAGGAGGAGACGACCATTTCCCCGACGCTCCGGGCCACCCTGGAGATGCTGCTGGTGGTTGTCACCATCCTGCTCAACCGGGTTGGACTCAACAGCCGCAACAGCAGCAAGCCGCCGTCGGCTTCTGTCGGGATAGCGGCAATGGAGCCTTTGTGGCCACG
>JADGBZ010000017.1:37379-38143 GCA_015231175.1 Magnetococcales bacterium
ATGTTGCGGTTGGGCTTGCTTGCCGCCGGGTTGGCGGGAGGGGCCAGGGAGTCATGGATGAACCCTGCCGAGGCGGTCAGGTGGTGGCAAAAGGCCGGCGAAAAGGGCTCCCCGCCAGCCGCTTTTTTGCTGGGTATCCTGCATGCCAAAGGATTGGGGACACCACAAAACCTCGACCTGGCGCGCCGCTGGCTGCATGCGGCCCAACAACAGGGTGTGGAACGCGCCGGTCACCTTCTGGCCCTCATCGACAGCACACCCGAGAGCCTGGACGACCAGACGGAGATGGCCGCCTATGTGAGCGCCCTGCCCGCATCCCTGGCCCCGCCGACCATTCCGGAGGAACTCTCTTTCTTTCCCACACCCGATCTGCCTGGCTTGCCGGAGGGGTTCTGGCCCCGTTTGCTGGTGGATTTGCAGTTGGCACGCCAGGGAACATCCCGTTATTGATGACTTGTTCCCTAACCTGAAAGAGTGAACCTGAAGGAGCACGGCCCCATGCGTCACGACTGGATGTTTCTGGCCCAGGTGATGGTTTTTTTCCTTTGGTTGCTGCCCGCCGGTGGCTTTGCCGCAGCGGATGAACACCCCGAATTTTTGAAAGTCGGGGGGGAAAAAATCCTTTTTGCAGAGGCCAGACAGCGTGCCGAGTCCGGTGACCCCAAGGCCCAGGTGGCCATGGGCAGGTATCCTATAACAGATGTCAAACCCCTTCCCGATCTTTCCAACGGATTGGATTGGCTGCGCAAGGCAGCCAAACAGGG
>JADGBZ010000017.1:38153-40171 GCA_015231175.1 Magnetococcales bacterium
CCCTTCCCGATCTTTCCAACGGATTGGATTGGCTGCGCAAGGCAGCCAAACAGGGCGATGGAGAGGCCATGGATCTTTTTGGCAGGCTTTTGTATTACTATTCAGAGTCAAAGCCAGACTCCTCCAGGATAGAGGAGGCTGTTCAATGGGTGTCCACGAGTGTCTCACTGGGCAATTGGTCTGCCATGGAGAGTTTGTCAACATTTTACTATGTGGGGTGGGGCGTTCCCAGGGATCTCACCCTGGCGAGTTACTGGGAAAAGGAGGCGTTGGAAAAAGGTGGAGCCAAGGCGGAATTCTCATTTTCCCTGGCCCATTTTTTTGGCAAAAGAGCATCTGAAGATATGGTGCTTTCACGACAGTTGCTGAGAAAGTCGGCGGAACACGGTTTTCCCCCTGCTCAGCACCTTCTTGGTGTTGATTACGCTGAAGGATTGTTTGTTAAACCTGATTTTAAGGAATCACGATTTTGGCTTGAGAAGGCAGCAGGACAAGGTTTAGCCGGGAGCGCCCATTCTTTAGGAAAAAATTATCGTCATGGGATCAATGGCTATCCGTATGACAAGGCCAAGGCGATCGAATGGTTCGAAAAAGCTGCCCAGTTGGGATATGGCGAATCGTTTGTCAGCCTGGGATATCTTTATCTGGATGATATTCCTGGGCATCCAAAAAACCCGGAAAAGGCCCTGGCCATGTTCCATAAAGGGTTGGAAAAGGGTGATTCAAGCGCTTATATGGCCCTGGGTGATTTTTATTTCAAGGGGGATGATGTTCAGGAAGATTTGTCCAAGGCATACCATTGGTTTCGGCAGGGCGCCGAGAAAGATCCGCGCAATACGGGAGCATTTGCCCGGGCTGAAGTCATGCGGATCTTTGGCATGGGAACATCAGCCGAGCCATCACTGGATTTTACCAAAATGAATGATGCCATTCAGCATGGCAATATGGATGCTGCTGCCATTCTGGGAAAGTTCTATCTGGCAGGTGTAGGTACGGACAAAAATTTTTACAAGGCCCGCAGGTGTCTTGTTGCCAGTGCTGCTGGCGGAAATAGTGAGGGAAAATTTTGGGCTGCATGGATTTCTGCCACAGGGTTGGGTGGCCCCCAGGATTTGGAACTCGCCGCCCATTGGGCTGAAAGAGTCAGTTCTACCTATGTGAGCATCAACCACTGCCTTGCGGGTGGATTCCTTCTCGCTGGAGTGGGTGTCGTGCCTGACCCGGAGCATGGCCTGGCGCTGCTCCAGAAAGGGGCCATGATCCCGACAACCTCCTGTGCCTGGTTGTTGGGAGAGGGGTATCGGCAGGGGCGGTATGGTTTGCCGGTGGATCTGGCCCTGGCGAACCACTGGTATGAACAGGCAGCGGCCCATGAGGATGTCGAATCCATGTTGCGGTTGGGCTTGCTTGCCGCCGGGTTGGCGGGAGGGGCCAGGGAGTCATTGATGGACCCTGCCGAGGCGGTCAGGTGGTGGCAAAAGGCCGGCGAAATGGGCTCCCCGCCAGCCGCCTTTTTGCTGGGTATCCTGCATGCCAAAGGGTTGGGAACACCACAAAACCTCGACCTGGCGCGCCGCTGGCTGCATGCAGCCCAACAACAGGGTGTGGAACGCGCCGGTCACCTTCTGGCCCTCATCGACAGCGCACCCGAGAGCCTGGACGCCCAGACGGAGATGGCCGCCTATGTAAGCGCCCTGCCCGCCTCCCTGGCCCCGCCGACCATTCCGGATGAACTCTCTTTACTTTCCCACACCCGATCTGCCTGGCTTGCCGGAGGGGTTCTGGCCACGTTTGCTGGTGGATTTACAGGTGGCACGCAAGGGAACATCCCGTCGTAACGATTCACCATCCCACCAATGATGGCCTTGATCATCGTTCATGTTCAGTACCTACTCACCACCCTTGCAGGAAAAGCCTGGACAGGAAAGCCTTTGTCAGGGCGCGACTATTCACCACCCTTGCAAGAAAAGCCTGGACAGGAAAGCCTTTGTCAGGGCTTCGCCCCGAACCCCACCAGG
>JADGBZ010000017.1:42004-52436 GCA_015231175.1 Magnetococcales bacterium
CTGGACCCGCCAGGGAGCCAGCCCCCTGGACCCCGATTCGTTGCCGGGTGCTGAATAGTTACCGTTATTTTTTAGCCAGTTCGTCGTCGATGATCCGTTTGTATTCCGACAGGGGACGGGCGCCGACCAGGGGTATGCCGTTGATGAAGAAGGCAGGGGTTCCATTGACGCCCAGATTTTCACCCTCTTGCATGTCTTCCTGGATGCGGGCGGCATGTTTGCCGCTGGTGAGGCATTCGTTGAACTTGGTCGTATCAAGCTTTTGTTTGGCCGCAAGCTCTTTCAGGAGAGGGAGTTCCAGGTCGCTTTCGGTGGTGAAAAGGGTGTCGTGATAGGCCCAGAAGCCTCCCTGATCGGCGGCGCATTGGGAAGCCTCGGCGGCTTTGGCGGCAAGGGGGTGGATGGGAAGGGGATAGTGGCGAAATACAAGGCGCACTTTATCCGGGTATTGCTCGAAGAGTTTGTTCAGGGTTGCCTGGATGTTGCGGCAGTAGGGGCACTGAAAGTCCGAAAATTCGACGATGGTGATGGGTGCTCTGGCCGGTCCCTTGGCGAGGTCTTCCGGTCCCTTGATGGGAATGCGGGGAGCCTTGGGTTGAGCGAGCGTGATCTGGGCACCAAATTTTTTAGCCAGATCCGCCAGGTAGCGGGATGCGGCTTGTTCTCCGGCACGATTTTCCAGGAAGCCACGAATCCGATCTTCCATCCCTTTGCCCTGGTTGGGCAGGCGTTCATGATTTTTTTCGATGAATTCGGTCACCATCTTGTCGGAGACGGGTTCCTGTTTACCACCGATTTCACCCCGGAGCTTATCCAGGGTGATGCCGCGTTGTTTGGCCTCCTGGTTCATCATGTGTTCGGCCATCAGCTCCTGAATCTTTTGCAGGCGAAGCTGATAAATCTGCTGATCGATTTCATAGATGCGTCCGGCGAGGGATTTGTCCAGTTCGCTTTGCGTCAGCTTCCAATCACCGATGCGGGCGACCACCCCATCATCTGCGGCACCGACGGCTTGAGGGTTGGCCGTCCAGGCGATCAGCGTGAGCGCCAGCAGCATGAAGAGTCGATTTCCCTTGTTCGGGGTGTTGCCCATTGTCAACATGGGTGTGATCCTCCTTGTGATGTTACGTGGGGCTGGAGCCGTACACAATGTCGGCCCGTTGGCGGAAGGCTGCCACCATGCGCTGGGTCACCATACTGAACAATGGCCCCATGGAGACATCCAACAGCCGATTCTTGAATTTAAAGTCAATGCTGAATTCGACACGGGTTCCTCCCGAAACGGGGGTAAAATTCCAGAAATTTTCCAGACGCTTGAACGGACCCGAGTGGAGAGAGATCCGGATGCTCCGGCCCGGAACCAAAAGATCCACAGTGCGGAATGTTTCGCGAAGACCCTTGAAGGATATGGTCATTTCTGCCATGAATTGCGTTTCGGTCACGTCATACTTGCGGGCCTGGACACACCAGGGTAAAAACTGGGGATAGCTGTCCATATCCACGACCAGGTCGTACATTTGTTGGGGGGTGTAGGGGACGATGGCGTTGACTTGATGTTGGGACATGCGGCACTCTCTTCCGAACGTGGGTCGAAACAAACCGGGTTCCTATGGCGGCGAAACGAGGGTCTGGCCGTACAGAACGAAGGCGCGATTCCGGAACGCTTCCAGCATTTGCCTGGAGACCTGAGTGAAGATGGGCCCCAGAGTCACATTCATGAGACGACTTTTGAACTTGAAGTCGATGAAAAAATCAACGCGCGTGCCTTGGGGGGTGGGGGTAAAGATCCATTCGTTCTCCAAATGCTGGAATGGACCCGAACGCAATTTGACTTCCACCTTGCGTGGCGGCACAAACCGGTCCACAGTCTGGAAGCTCTCCCGCATGCCCCGGAAGCTGATAGTCAATTCGGCGACGAATTGCCTCTCCTCCTCGTTGAAGACCCGGGTCTTCGTGCACCAGGGGAGAAATTCCGGGTATTTGCGCACGTCCAGAACCAATTCAAACATTTGTACGGGCTGGAATGGTACAGTATCCGTCAGCTGGATGCGAGGCATGCAGGCACCTTCGGCGGGCGTCCAGAGGAAAATCCGGACAAAATTTCGGTGTCCGAGTTGTTTTTTGATGAAAAGTCCAATATCTTCTAGCTCACTCTTTCATTCAGGGTTCACCGACCTGCGGATGTTCCGCCGGTCGTGGCTGGATCCGGCCAGAACGGCCGGGAACGCCAATCAACGGGCCAAATGGCCATTCAAATTCAGGAGTTGAAAATGACAGTAAAGATCGGCATCAATGGGTTTGGGCGTATCGGCCGCTGTGTGTTCCGTGCCATCGACAAGGATCCCGCGTTTAAAAACATTCAAGTGGTGGCCATCAACGACCCGGCCCCTCGTGCATCCCTCGTTCATCTCCTCAAGTATGACTCCATCTTCCGTACCATGGAAGGGGAGGTGAAGGAAACCGCCAACGGCATGTCGGTGAATGGCCGCGAAATCCGTTTCACCGGTGAGACCAAACCCGATGCCCTGAAGTGGAACGAAGCCGGCGTTGACTACGTCATCGAGGCTTCCGGTCGGATGACCACAGCCGAAGCTGCCCAACCCCACGTCAATGCCGGCGCCAAGCGCGTGATCATCTCCGCTCCGGCCAAGGGTGGCGTCAAGACTTTCGTCATGGGCATCAACGAGCACGAATACGATCCCCGCCAGCATGTTGTGGTCTCCAATGCCTCCTGCACCACCAACTGTCTGGCTCCGGTGGTCAAGGTGATTCTGGAGAAATTTGGTGTGCAGCGTGGCCTGATCACCACGGTTCACTCCTACACCGGCGACCAGCGTCTCACCGACATGCCCCACTCCGACCCGCGCCGCGCCCGGGCCGCCAACCTTTCCATGATTCCGACCTCCACCGGTGCCGCCAAGGCCATCGGCGAGGTGTTCCCCTCCCTGAAAGGCAAACTGGACGGCATGTCCCTGCGCGTGCCGACCCCCAACGTCTCCGTGGTGGACGCCACCATCATCACCGATAAAGAAACCAACGTCAAAGAGGTCCAGGATGCCCTGCGCGCCGGCGCCAACCGGTATCTCGGCTATTGCGATATCCCCCTGGTCTCCATCGACTTCCTGGGCGATCCCCGCTCCTCCATCGTCGATGGCCCCTCGACCTACGTCATCGGCAACACCGTCAAGATCCTCTCCTGGTATGACAACGAGTGGGGCTACTCCAATCGCGTCCTGGATCTGATCAACCACATGGCCGCACGCGAAGTGTGACACACGTGACCGCCAGGACGCTTCTGTCCGGCAAAACCGGAGGGTCTCCGCCTGTTTCGGATGCCCTCCGGGTCAATTTGCGCAACACCGCCGTGGCGCAGGTCGATATCGACCCGCGCCATGCGGTGTTGCAGCGCGTGGTGCAGGAGTACTCCGGCATCAGCGACGCCCTTGACCTCCTGCTCCGGGAGTTGAACCACCCCTTCCGCAACTGGCCCCTGATTTTGCCGGAGTTGAAGGGGTTCGCCATCAAAAACTGCTCCCTGTACCTGGATCATGACCTGGGGCCGGATGCCTTCGACCTCTTCGTCGATTTTTTTTTCCAGGCCGCAGAGGGCAAAGAGCCGCAGATTCGCGATGCCCTGGAGGGGTTGACCGCCTTTCTGGAGCAGGTGGCATCCCGGATCGCTCCCGGGCACCTGGCTGCGTTTGCTGCCCGTTTCGACCGGTTGTTCCGGCGGTTGACCGCCACGCCGGAGCGGCATTTATTTTTGCTTTTGCAGAGTTATTATCCCCTCTCCCGCACCCTGGGGCGATTGCTGGAGGTGTGCCGGCAACAACCGGCGGACGCCGCCACCCTGGACGCTGGCGCTTTACGGGATTTGTGGCACCGTACCCTGAAAATCTCTCATGATTATTGGTTGAGCCGTCCGGATCCGGCGACGTTTTTCTCTCCGGACACGGGTGCAGCCACAACCGCCATCTCCCATCATACCCTGCTGGCCCAGAGAGAGCGTCTCCTTGTCATCCTGGCGACGGGCGACACCATGGGTGGGACCGCGCCGGCCTCCCTGGATGTGGTTGACCAACTCCTGGAACTTCCCACCTTTCTGGACATCGTGCGAAGCTACCGACAGGTTGCGGGCGATTTGGCGCGTCGGATCGCCACCCGAGACTTCCCCCGGAATCTGGAAAATCAGACCCTCGCCTTTTTGTTTCACATCATGGAGACCGAGGGGCTCGGGTTGATCCACGAAGAGACCTTGCGCGAGATCAACCATACCCTGGTACGCCTCGTGCGGACGGAGCAGAGCTTCGAGCAGATCCAGGGAGTTTTTCTGCGCACCTTCCAATTCCTCAAGGCCAATGTCGTTCAGTATCCCCACACCGCCTTGCAGTGCATGGACGCCCTGGGCGCCGAGGTGTTCCAGCGCAATCAAAGCGATCTGGCCGAGATTTTTCTGGGAGAGGTGGTCCGTTTCGGCTTCCAGCACAGCGCGGTGCAGGGAGTTGACGCCGATTGGCAGCCGGTAGCCAATCCGGCGCACCTGTATAACGTGAGGATCTGGCTCAACCTGATCCTGCGCAACCCGAAATGGTGCGCCACGCTGCTTTCGGCATTGATCGTCAATTTGCACCTGACAGGTACCTGCATTCGTGACACCGATCTTTTCCAACGGGAAATCACCCGTATCCTCAATGGCGGGATTGCGCCCATTTTCAATCTGATCAAACAGTTGACCAGAATGTTGCCGGTTTTCTTCAATGAAATCGGCGCCGAGGGCGAGCTGCGCAACGTCTCGACCGATCTGGATGAGTTGACCCGGCGTCAGGATCACATGGTTCATTTTCTCCGCAAACAGTGCCATGTGGAGAGCACCAACCTGACCGTGGGTTTGGCGGCAGCGATCTTCCATTTCTGGTTCGACGGCGACAAAACACCTCTGCAACCCTATCTGCCCGCCACGTTGGTGGAAGAGATACCGGTCGCCGGACCCCTGTTCGATGGGGTACACCGGGTGGTGGCCCGGGCGTGTGAACGTTCCGGTTTTTCCGACCCGGAGAAACTCCTGCATCTGCCTTTGGAGGAGACCCTGCCTGTCATCATGGGGGGCGCCGAGTTTCCCGAGGATGACCGCCGCCGGGTCACCCATCTGCTGCACCTCTACCACATGCTGCATCGCAAGTACAATCTCGGTTATCAGGGGATCCATACCTCCCTGCGTGATGCCTCCTTCCAGGGGTTTCCGCACCTGGATCGACTTCTTGCTGACCTCGATGCCGAGGTGGACCATGAAACTCTCCTGATCACCCTGCTCGATGTCCTGGAGGGGTTGCAGGCGGTCATTCTCTCTTCGGAGGTGTTTCCGGCTCAGGAGGAGATCTACCAGAAGCGTCATATCGCCGTGGGCATCCCATCGGTGTATGGTCACTATCGGGAGCGCAAGTTTGACGCCCTCTCCCTCACCTTCCGGCTGGAAAATCTGGCCAATGTTTGTCTGGAGCGCTTGCTGGAGACCATCCCCGACGGCTTCATCACCCAGGCCAGCTTTCGCGGCATCGCCAGGCAGTTGCACCACTTTATGCGCGCCCTGGCTGTTGATGGCATCACCTCCCGGAAACTGCGGGATCATCTGGTCATTCTGGAAGACTCTCTGCGTACCCGCCCACTCTCCTGCCATCAGTACATGGATTTATTCCGAGGTTTTTCCGAGGGGGTGAAATCCATCATCGAGACTCGCTATGCCAGTCATCACCGGGACAATCTGGCATTGATCGTCGCTCAGGTGCCCGCCGACAAATTGTTGGCCCGGTACCGCCCCCTGCGTTCGGATGACCTGGCCCTCTCCCTGGAACGAATCAGCGAGGTGTTCTTCCGCGACCTGATTGCCGGTACCTTCGGCCTACAGGCGTTGGACCGGTTTCTCGCCCATATCCTGAAAGTTCTGTCTGCGCAACAGAAACACCTGGATCCCCGGGGTATGGATCTGCTCATGACCTACAATCCCCGGCGACTCTTTCGGGATATCCATGCCGAGGGCCACCAGGATCGCAATTTAATGTTGCTGGGAGGCAAGGGGTTCAATCTGACGCAGATGGCCGATCTGGCTCTGCCCGTTCCCCCGGGAACGATCCTGACCACGGAGTTTTTCCGTTGCCGGCAGATCGTTCGCCACTATCAGCCGGCCTGGAGCGATTTTTTAGGGCAATTGAAAGAACGGATCGCCACCATCGAGACCCGGACGGGAAGAAAATTCGGGCAGGCCGACCGGGCGTTGTTGTTGTCGGTGCGCAGCGGGGCGTCCATCTCCATGCCCGGCATGATGCAGACCATCCACAATGTCGGCATCAATCGCGGCATCGTGGCGGGGATAATCCAGGAGACCGGTAACGCCTTTTTTGCCTGGGACAACTATCGCCGTTTCATCCAATCTTGGGCCATGAGCTTCGATATGGGTCGGAGCATATTTTCCGACCTGATGCGCCAGACAAAGCGTCGTCACGGCGTTGAAAGAAAGAGAGACTTCACCCCGGGACAGATGCGAGAGCTGGCAGAGGCCTACGAAGCAGCCACCCGGGAGATGGGAGTCGTCATTCCGGAGGATCCCTGGGAGCAGCTTCTGGCCAGCATTCAGCAGGTGGTGCAATCCTGGAATGCCCTCAAGGCCAAGGATTATCGGCGCATCCTCGGCATCGCCAACGATTGGGGCACCGCCGTGGTTTTGCAGACCATGATCTTCGGCAACGTGAGCCAAAGTTCGGGCACCGGGGTGTTGTTTACCGCCCACCCTGGCCAGCGACTCAACCGGGTCATGTTGTGGGGGGATTTCACCCCCGGCAACCAGGGCGAGGATATCGTGGGCGGTCTGGTTGCCACCCAACCTGTCTCCGTGGCGCAGTGCCAAAGCGATGGCCGAGATCCTGAAACCTCCCTGGAACGTTGTTTTCCGGAGATCCACGCTGCACTGTTGCGCTTTGCCAAAAATTTGATCTACGACCAAGACTGGAGTCCCCAGGAGATTGAGTTCACCTTCGACGGGCCAAACCCGGAAAATCTGTGGCTTCTCCAGACCCGGGATATGGCCACGGCTTCCGAAAAGCCCCTGGTGGTGCGCCGTTTCAAAGTGGATACCCGGGACACCGATCCCTTCTTGGGGCAAGGCATCGGAGTCAGTGGCAGCACGTTATGTGGCCGAGCGGTGTTCAACCTGGAACAGATCCAAAACCTGCGGGCGGAAGACCCGGATGCCCCCTTGATTCTGATCCGCTATGATACCGTTCCCGAGGATATCAAGGAAATTTTTCTCGCCGAAGGCCTGCTGACTGCCCGGGGTGGACAGACCTCGCATGCCTCCATTGTGGCGGCGCGTCTGGAAAAAACCTGCGTGGTCGGCTGCGAAGCCTTGAATGTTCAAGGTGTCGATCGCGACCATGGCGAACTGCATGGACACCCCATCCGGTGCGGAGACCGGATCAGCCTCGATGGCCGACGTGGATGGGTCTTGGCCGGCTGGCACGCGGTTGAATCCGTAATTACATGAAAGCCTTGACATGAAAGCCTTTGTCAAAGCTTCGCCCCGAACCCACCATTCATGGAAAGCTTGGACATGAAAGCCTTTGTCAGGGCTTCGCCCCGAACCCCACCAGGACTCTGTCCTGGACCTGCCAGGGAGCCAGCCCCCTGGACCCCGATTCGTTACCCTCTTTGAGGAAGAAAAAAAATGAAACTCGGTATCAATGGACTGGGACGCATTGGCAAGTTGACGTTGTGGCGCCAATTGGCTCTGAAGCATTTTCCCGAGATGGTTGTCAACGTCGGACGCCCGGTAGGCCGTTCGCTGGATGACCTGTTGCAGGTGGTGGAATCCGACAGCACCTACGGCCATCTGGGCAATTTTCTGCGCGGTTATCGGGGTGGGCGGGTCATCGAAGAGGCCAACGACGCCGAAGGTACGGCAGTCATCGATGGTATCCCGGTCAGGTTTCTCCGGATGCATCGCAACCCTGCGGAACTGCCTTGGCGTGAACATGGCGTTCGGCTGGTGGTCGATTGTACCGGGGCTTTTCTGGATCCCACGGCGCCGGCCAACGAAAAAAATGGATCGCTGCGCGGACATTTGGAAGCCGGGGCAAGCAAGGTCATTCTTTCGGCGCCATTCAAGATGCGCAACAAGGGGTTGGGCATGCCGCCCGATGCCATCACCGTGGTCATGGGTATCAATGACGAAGCCTACAACCCGGCCCGGCACCACATCATCTCCGCCGCCTCCTGCACCACGACTTGTCTGGCGTTCATGGTCAAACCCCTGTTGGATCATTTCGGAGTTGACCGGATTCTTTCGGCTTCCATGGTGACCGTGCATGCGGTGACGGGAAGTCAGAGCGTTCTGGACACCTTGCCCAAGGCTGGGGCGACAGATTTGCGCAAAAGCCGCAGCGTCTTGAACAACATCATCCTGACCACCACCGGTGCGGCCAAGACCTTGCGTCTGGTCATTCCCGAGATGGCCAACATTGGATTCATGGCCGAGTCGGTGCGCATACCCACCAGCACGGGTTCTTTGGTGGTCCTCGGCGTCAATCTGCAATCCCCCAATGCCACTGCGCCTTATAATCGCAGTGATATCAACACGCTCTACAAGAATGCCGCCGAAGGGGCCTTTGCGGGATACCTGGCCTACAGCGACGCCCAGAGTGTCTCTTCCGACATCATCGGCTCTCCCCTGGCCGCTGCCAGCATCGAAGCCACCGAGACCCACACCCGCACCGCTTTTTCTCGTATAGATCTGCGCCAGCTTCCCAACATTCCTGAGCAGGTCCGCGCCACCCTGGACTCCCCCATCGTCGAAATTCCCATCACCCATGCCGTCATTTATGGTTGGTATGACAATGAGTTAGGAAGTTATGTCAACATGCTTACGGAAAACATGATCCATACCGCCAACAAGATGGTATGACGCCATCTTCATGCTGCACATCACCTTTGACCAGGGAACCCTGAAGATCATGGCCACACCGGCGGAAGCGGCGCCGGTGGCGGCTTATGTGCGCTGGGACGAGCGGGTCGGGCATTATCGTGCCGAAGGGCGCCACTATGGACCCATCGTTCTGACCCTGCACCATTTGAAGGTTCCCTATCAGGACAGGGCGAGGGGTTTTTCCCAACAGGCTTTTCGGACACGGGATGAGCACCAACCCCGTCCCCATCAAAGTGCGAGCCTGCATGCCTGGCTGAAGGCAGGAAAGCGTGGGGTGGTGGTCCTTCCCACCGGGGCAGGCAAAACCCTGGTGGCGCGTTTGGCCATCGAAAAAGTGCAACGCGATACCATCATCCTGGTTCCCACGATTGACCTCATGCATCAGTGGTACGAGCAGTTGCACCGCTCCTTTGCCGTGGAGATCGGTCTTTGGGGCGGGGGTGAACATCTGCTGTGTCCGATCACCGTCAGCACCTACGAATCGGCTCTAATTCATCTGGAGCACCATGGCGATCGATTCGGATTTTTGATTTGTGACGAGTGCCATCATGTGCCGGCTGTTTCCACGCGGCAGGTGGCGATCATGAGCATTGCCCCGTTTCGCATGGGGCTGACGGCCACGCCGGAGCGGACCGATGGTCAGGAGGCGGATCTTTACGAGCTGCTGGGGCCGATTTGTCATCGCTGTGAAATCACGGAGCTGGAGGGAAAATATCTGGCCCCATACCGGTTGGAGCGGGTGCCGGTGACCCTGGATCTGGATGAACGCCAAGCCTACGATGCGGCCTACGGTCAATATCGACGTTTTGCCCAGGAGAATGGCTTGCGTTTGAGCACCCCTGAGGGGTGGGGGCGTTTCATCCAGGTGTGTGCCCGGTCGCGGGAGGGACGGGAGGCTTTTGCCGCCTACCGCATGCAAAAGCGTCTGGCGCGGGCTTCACGCGCCAAGTTGCGCACGGTGTGGCATGTGTTGCGGCAGCACCGGGGTGAACAGGTGTTGTTGTTCACGGATGACAATGCCACAGCCTACACCATCGGGGAGACTTTTTTTCTCCCTGTTATCACTCACAAGACACGGGTTTCGGAGCGAAAACACTTTCTGGATCTGTTCCGGGCTGGTAAGGTCGATTGCCTGGTCACATCGCGGGTGCTCAATGAGGGGGTGGATGTACCCAATGTGGCGGTTGGCATCATTGTTTCCGGCACGGGTTCGGTTCGCGAGCATGTCCAGCGTTTGGGGAGAATTTTGCGGCCCAAGGCGGGAAAGCAGGCGGTCTTGTATGAGTTGGTGGCTGAAGATACGGCAGAGACTTTTACCAGTGAGCGGCGTCGGCAACATTTGGCCTATCAAAAATAGACAAAACGAAACGAGGGAAAAGCCCCACGAAAAAGCCACACTTTTTTACGAAACGGGGTCCAGCAACTGTCTTGACTGTCAAGCAGTTTCTGCCAGGGGGGGTG
>JADGBZ010000018.1 GCA_015231175.1 Magnetococcales bacterium
AAAGAGTGCGGAATAATCACGAAAAGTGAACACTTCAAATCATGTCGGTTGAGCCCCTAGGCCAGGCAGGTATGTTTCACGCATCTGGCGCCGGGTAGTGCCTTTGAATTTTGACACCGATCCCATCCTTGCCGACGTGCAGCACAGTGCAGGGCAAATCGGTAAAGCGGCCATAGAAGATTTCGACCTCAATGCGGCACGCTTCGCCAGAGTTGGGAAGCACATCGGGGTGGTCTGGTACAAACAGATACCCGCCCATGCCAATATCTCTGGTGACACCCGGGATACGACGTCCATCGGAAAAAATCAGGGTGGCTGGTTCATTGGTGGGAATCCGTTCAAATTGGCGTTTTTCCTGGGATTGACCCATGAGCAAGCTCCTGCGTGAGTTTTCAACGACATATCCACACCCCCGCCCCGGTCGGCAGCTGACACCAAGCAACATGAAGGATTTGGCAACAGTCGCGGCAAGGTAGAGGCAGACGGTCCGATCAAAAGAAAAGCCGGCCTTCTCCGGAAAAGGGATCGGGCCGGCATATGGCGGGTCAAAAGGGTGTCAGCGAGAAGCGCCCGTCAAAAGTTCAATAGACCTCGATGGCTGTGGCAGCGCCCATGCCACCGCCGACGCAAAGCGTCGCCAGACCTTTTTTGAGTTTGCGCTTTTGCATCTCGTAGATCAGGGTCACGATGATTCTGGCGCCAGACGAACCCACAGGGTGACCCAGGGCGATGCCGCCGCCGTTGACGTTGACAATCTCGGGATTCAGACCCAGATCCTTGTTGACGGCGCAGGCTTGCGCGGCAAAGGCCTCATTGGCTTCGACCAATTGCAAATCTTCCACTTTCCAACCGGCTTTCTGGAGGCACTTGCGCGTCGCGAAGATGGGACCAGCTCCCATGATGGCTGGGTCGAGGCCTGCAACAGCGTAGGCAACGATACGGGCCATGGGTTTGAGACCCAACTCTTTGGCCTTGGAGAGGGATGCCAGGATCAGGCCGGAGGCGCCATCGTTGATGCCGGAGGCGTTCCCAGCCGTCACGGTACCATCTTTGGCGAAGGCGGGGCGAAGTTTGGCGAGGGAATCTGCCGTCGCTCCGAAGCGGATAAACTCGTCATTTTCGAAAACGATGGGATCTTTTTTCTTTTGCGGAATCACCACAGGGATGATCTCATCCTTGAAGCGACCGGTCTTTTGGGCCGCCTCGGCGCGGTTGTGAGAACGGAGGGCCAACACGTCCTGCTCTTCCCGGCTGATTTTCCACTGCTTGGCGACGTTTTCTCCGGTCATCCCCATGGGATAGTTGCCGAAGACATCGGTCAGGGCATCACGGAACAGGGAGTCTTTCATGGTCCATTCGCCCATTTTTACCCCTTCGCGGTTGTTGCCCAGGGTATGCGGGGCGCGGGTCATGCTTTCGTGGCCACCGGCAATGATGATTTGTGCATCCCCGAGCCGGATGGCCTGGGTTGCCAGATGGACGGCGGTCATGGCGCTTGCGCACAAACGGTTGACGGTCAAAGCTGGGGTTTCGTAAGGAATTCCGGCAGCCACGGCGGCCTGGCGGGCCGTATTGGGGCCACAGTCCGCAGAGAGGATCTGTCCCATGATCACTTCGTCAATCTGGTCGGGTTTCAACCCACTCCGTTGCAGAAGACCTTTGATCACCGTAGCGCCCAACTCATGGGCAGGAACGGACGCCAAGCTGCCCATGAAATTTCCGACGGCCGTGCGGCCAGCAGCAACGACAACGACTTCTTCCATCGAGAACTCTCCCACTCTTTTGAAAGGTTTTTAAGCGACGAATACACCTGACACCCGCCACCGGTTCCAAAACCAATACCCCGGAGACGGATAGGTGGCGAATCTTCCGTGACGGAACTTTGCAGTCATGCTGCCACATGGGCGTCCGGCCACCCTGCTCCATCTCTGGATTATGTATCTTCCAGTTTCGCTTGTCCAACCTTCATCTTTGATGACCAGGCAAAAAGCTTCTCTTAACTCTGCGCCAGGTCAGACGAGCATGGCACGTTGACCTGGTTTGAATACGACATAAGAGCTATCGAAAAAAATTGTGGACACCCATTTTTATATCGCACACAAAACGTCATAAACATATTGTTTTATAAGGATAATTTTATTTTTTCCTCAAGAAAAACAGTTCAAGCAACAATATACCTCAAATAATTGTCAAGCATTTTTAATTTGTTCGGCAAATGAGTATTTTATATAATAACAAATTATTTTTTATGGCTAATACAAGAAAAAACATCGGTAACATATGCACAAACAGTCTAAAACTTACAAATTTTTATAAAAACGTGCGCTTCAGTGCCGCATCCTTACAATTTTGTAGGATTTTGCGCACACAAGGCAATCAATAACAAAAAGCTTATGCACACCCGCTTTTTGCCGATACATACACCAGGCGTCGCGACCTTGGCAGAAAAACAGTTGCAGAATCTAAATCAAATAGCGCCAAGTCGATAGAGATTGGCTGGGGGCGTCATGGCGTCATAAAGTAAAATATGAGACGTTGCGCGATATTTCAATCAAGCGCAACACATGAAATGATGTACATCCGTGGCGCCATAATGATCTTGCATGAGCGAATATCGACAGATGTCGACAACAAAACATGTCAACAGTCATCTTTTTCAGTCAAGATCGATCAAAACCTGTCGGACCACTCCACAAACCCTGACCACGCGCCCTTCGAGATTGAGGACCGGGTAGCGCGGGTTGATGGGTTTCAGAAATTTGGTGCCGCCGTCCATGACCAACTGTTTGAACGTCGCTTCATCCTCATGATCCAGACATGCGACCACGTAGGATTTATTTATGGGATCTTTTTCGGGATCCACGACAATGATGGCCCCCTCGGGAACTTTTGGTTCCATACTGTCTCCGACGACCCGAAGGGCAAAAGAGGCACTGCCCACCTTGCGGGTGGTATCGATCCAACGATCGACTTCACCGGGAGTGTGGAGGTTATCCACGATATCGATCCACACCCCAGCCTGTTTCCACGAGATGAGCGGGACTCGCGTCAAGGTGGCGGGACCGGGCGCCAGGTTTTTCATTGTAGTTTCCAGAACGGTACGTCCAAACTGGAGCCACTCTGGGGAGACCTGGAGGATTTCCGCGACGGACATGATATTCCGTTTGGCGATCCCGGTACGACCCGACTCCCACTGGATGACCGACTGTGGCTTCACGCCAATACGGCGAGCCAACTCCGATTTGTTCATGCCGGCTTTTTCGCGAGCCCAGATCAATCTTTTTTGCAATGTGTCCATGCCTTAAAGTGTATCCGAAGCGTTCGGTTAAGACCAACAAATTTTTTTCTTGACGCAATGCAAGCTGCTTGCTACTTTCAATTGATATTTATTATCTATATTTTTCTATTTGTAAGTTTTTACTGTTTATTGCAAAAATCTTCATGATCCCACCAGCTTCGAGGAGGATTTTATGTTCATTGCACGCCAATGCAAAGCATGCGCCCGTCAAGGTAAACAGTTTTTTTCATACTTATGTATTTGTTTTTGTTTCAATAATCCAATATGCACATCCTGCTGTTGCAGCAACACATGAGATTGTAATTTATTCCTACACACAGCCATGGATCTGGCACGGGGTCGATGCACCAAAATCTTTGGAAATTTTGCGCATTCTTGTTAATAAACAATATTTTTTTATATCATCCAGCCTATACGGACAGGAGGCGCCGGAAGGGTGAACTGGTCGGTCCGACCGTCAAAATATATGTTTATCCAAGAACACGATGACATCACTTCCGCTTTATCCAATGCCGCGCAGGAGAGTCCGGAACGTGGGCAGATTTTGTTCGGA
The DNA here is from genome assembly GCA_015231175.1 of Magnetococcales bacterium. Lineage (NCBI taxonomy): Bacteria > Pseudomonadati > Pseudomonadota > Magnetococcia > Magnetococcales > Magnetococcales bacterium. The sequence goes on from JADGBZ010000018.1 coordinate 3,852, forward strand.
GGTCCATTTTGATGACTGATTTGTAGCCGTTTGGCAGAAGGGACAACCACAACCAGGAGAAAGCCATGGATATGAGATAAAATTTACACCATTCCAGAAATGCATCCGAAAAATACACCCGGCAGAATGTGCCAATATCCTGGAGATGTTGGGGAAGCGTCTGTTGCGGGTTATGGTCATGGTGTCCAGCGTTCGTGAGTCTTGGTCATGCACCACAGCGGTCAAGGGCGAGAGAGGTTTCTTAGTTATGGCTAGCAAGAGCAACAAATCTTGTTCCACCCCGGAACTCGGGTGTGACAGAACCAGCGAGAAGAAGGTCAACGTGAGTCCCAGGGTTGCGTTGCGGCTTCTGTCCCTGCAATCCACTGGCATGGATGCAACTTGCGCCGTATCGACAGGTTGGATGTGGCGTTGGAGTGATGTGTCCTGGGCCCTTGCCCGGGTAAACAATCGTACCGCCAGTCTGTTTCTCCGAGTGAAATATGGCGGCCAGGAGCGTTTTCTCAGCGATCTGGTTTGGTGGGCCGGAATGGAGGCCAGAGAATTTTTTGCCACCAAGGGGTGGCAATATCGCTCGGCCACAACGGTCCAAAAATTGGCGGAAATGGCCGTCTTGGATAAACTTGCGCCACGCCTGTGCAAACTCTGCAAAGGAGTTGACAGGCCTGTCGAGAAGGGAATCCTCTTCTTCGCCAATGATCCAGAGCCAGCCGTTTGCCGAGAGTGCCAGGGCACTGGATTGGGGCGCCCACCCAGCAGCCGCGCCCGCGCCCGGCAACTCGAGATCAGTCAAGCCCAGTGGCGCTACCGCTGGGGATTTCGGTTTCACTCTTTCTCCGAACACCTGGAAGAGTTGGAACATGTCGCCCTGCAAATCATCTATCAGGCCATGTCTGAATCCTGAACAATGAGACTCGCTCCCCCTGAAATCATCCTATTTTTTCAGGGGGAGTGAATCGACCGTTTGCAAATCCATTTTCCCTCGATATCATGCTCGCACGTGCGAAGTCGGGCGAACTTCATACCGGATCCACCGGTATCAGCAAACAGTAAGCGCACGCATTCCACGTGGGTACTTTGTCACACTGGACCAAGTCCGGCCAACGTGGCCAACGTCGAAAGGAGTGGATATGGGCAAAAAAGACATCAGAAACAATGAAATCAGTGACGAAAACAAAAAAGATGACGACGATCTCAAGGAGTTGAGCAAGCGGCTGAAGAAGCTTGAGAAAAAAATGGACGAGAGTATCCAGCAACTTTCGGAACGCAATGAGGCCTTGTACCGCAAGCTGGGTAACGCCATGACACAACTGGCTGACCGCAATTCCGCTTTGAATCGCAAAGTGTCGGAGCAGGTGAAACAGCTCGCCGACCGCAACGATGCCGTGGCCCGAAAGATGGCATCCGGCTTTGAACAGGTCGTAAACCGCCACGCCGCACTGGGGCGCAAAGTGGCCGAGGAGGTCAAACAGCTCTCCGAAAGAAATGATGCTCTCCGTCGAAAACTTAACAAAAAAAAGAAGTAGAGACCACCTCGACCTCTCTTCCCATGGCAGGAACCCCGGTCCATCACACCTCCCGGGGATTCTCCTGTCCCGGTGTCCGCCGTGTTTTCAGCCTCCGCATGCACCCATGACGCTTGCGGGTGGCAGTCGCCTGTGTTCAAACACTTCCATTGACTCTTGGCCGGAAGTCGAGTGTGGTGTGATGTGCCGTGAGAAAGGGTGGATCTGGTGGTGACAGGGTGACCGCACGATATCCCCTGCCACGCACTTGCGAATGGGCATGCGATGTCTGGGAAAAAATGGGATGCCAACGATGTCAGAACAACAAATTCCAGACGCAAATCGCTTTCAGTCCATGATGCTTTTTTGGCGTACGTTGCGTTTGGATCTCAAAATTGGTTTTGTCAGCATGGTCGTCATGTCGATCATTCTCGTGCTCTTTCATTGGGATTCACGCAACAGCGTTCAAAATAGATTTTGGCTGCAATGGAATCAATACGCACAATCCTTGGCTGATTTGACGGCAATTTTTGTTGCCCAACCTCTTATGGACAACAATACGGCAGTCTTAAAATCTTTATCGGATCGCTTTCCGGCAAGTCACAATCAGGTTACTTCTGTTCGTTTATTGAATCAATCCGGCGCGATGGAGATCCAAACCGAACGAACCTCCAACAGCCAAAAAACCTCGGACACCCAATATTTTTTTGCAAAGATCCACTCGCCTGTCAATCCCACGGAATCCATTGGCAGTGTCGTTTTGGGTTTGACTACATCTGAAGCACAAAGCGTCATTGCCTCCCAGATGGAAGCCCTGACCTGGGACATGCTCCTTGCACTTCTGACTTTGCTCCTGGCCGTGAATATTGTCTTCAATCGTATCGTCAGAAAACCGGTGCATTTGTTGGAGCAGCAAACAGCATCGCTGATGGATGGCGATCTCACCCACCCCATCTCCCTGGAAAGCAGGGACGAATTGGGCAACCTGGCCCAATCCCTCGACCTGATGCGTACTCGTCTCCTGGAGTCGCATACCATGCTTGCCGATCGGAACAAAAGCCTGGAAAAGTTGTCGGGGGTTTTGGAAAATCAAGTCCAGGAGCGCACCCGGGCGTTATCCGAAAGTTATCTCCTTCTCGAACAAGAACTGACCAGGCGCCAGGAAGCCCATGCCAAGTTACGTGAGGTTCAACACCAAACCGAATTGATCCTTTCCACGGTCGGAGAGGGTATTTTCGGGGTGGATTTGAACGGAAACATGACGTTTGTCAACGCCGCTGCGGTGCAGATGCTCGGCTGGTCTCAAGAGGAGATGCTGGGACAAAACAGTCATGAACTGCTTCACCACACCCATCAAAACGGTCTGCCTCATCCAATCCAGACATGCCAGGTCTGCACATCCATCAGGGAGAAGAAGACCCGAAAGGCAACGAACGAGGTTTTCTGGCGCAAGGACGGCGCCAGTTTTCCCATCGAATATGCCAGTTCTCCCCTCTTCGATGGGGATGACGTGACAGGCGCCGTCGTGGTCTTCCGCGATGTGACCGATCGAAAAATCGAGGAGGAGCGAAGTTTACACAGTCAAATTTCCCGCATCGCCGTCAGCGCCCTGTTGGAAACAGGTTTGGAAGATCTCACCCTTGTCCGGCAACTGGAGGTTGCCCTGGACATCATCCTTGCCGTCTCCTGGTTGTCCATCCTTGCGGAAGGATCCATTTTTCTGACAGATCTGGACACAGGCGAACTGGTCATGGCTGCCCAGAGAAATCTTGCCAAACCACTTCTGGATTCTTGCGGGCGCATTCCAATCGGGCGTTGCCTGTGCGGTCGTGCGGCTGAAACACGCCAGATTGTTTTCGTCAACCACATCGATGAACATCACGAGATCGCCTACTCCGGCATGAAGCCGCATGGGCATTATTGTGTACCCATTCTATCCAAAGGAAAGTTACTGGGTGTTTTGAATCTCTACATTCCGGATGGTTACCCGCGAAACCCTGAGGAAGATGCCTTTTTGACCACCATTGCCAACACTTTGGCAGGCATCATCGAACGACGGCAAATCGAGGAGCATCTCAGAAATGCTGAAGAGAAATTGCGCCAGAAAGCCCATCATGACCCCCTGACAGGTCTTCCCAACAGGCTTTTTTTCCAGGAGCTTTTGCAGCGGTCGCTCGCCCAGGTCCGTCGCGAGGGGAGATCTTTGGCCGTTCTTTTCATGGATCTGGACCACTTCAAGCAAGTCAACGATACCATGGGTCACGAAGCGGGCGACCAGTTGTTGGTCGAAGTCGCCAAACGTATCTGTTCCTGCCTGCGGGAGGGAGATACGGTCGCCAGGTTGGGGGGAGATGAATTCACCCTGATATTGCAAGAACCCTCCCGTCGCGACGACATCGTCCGTGTGGTGGAAAGGATCATCGAACAAATTCGCAAACCGGTTTTGATCAAGGGCCAGCCGTGTCATGTCGGAGCCAGCATCGGCATCTCGCTCCACCCTGAACACGGACGTGACCCCGTTACCCTGCTCAAAAAAGCCGATCAGGCCATGTACCAGGCAAAAGATCACAATCGCAACGGATTTATCTTCTATGAACCCAACGCCACAGGGGAGGAAGCATCTATCGATTGACGGGCTATTGTTTTCAGTATTTTCTTGTTACTGCCGGGCAGGGTACCCTGCGAGGTGTGTTGTTGTATTCAGTTGAGGCGATATGACCACAAGCGCCGTATTTTTTACCCAGTCTCTCCTGGTGATCGGGTTGCCTTATGTGGTGTGGCGACTGCCGGGTGTGCATGGCATGGTGCCATTGGTTGTGCTGCAAATTCTGCTCGGCGTGGCTATGGGGCCTTCGGTCCTGGGTAGCGTGGCCCCAGAGACGTGGGCGACTCTGTTTGCCAACGACGCCATCAAGGGACTCACCGGTCCTGCATGGTTGGCCATTGTTTTGTTCACTTTTCTGACGGGCCTGCACCTTGACTCCACCGAATTGAAATTGCTTGGAAAACGCTTTGCCTTTGTCAGTTTGTTCAGTTTTCTTGTACCTTGCCTGATAGGGGGGCTGGCCGGAGCCTTCGTGGCCGAGCATTTCCCGGAAAGCATGGGCCCAAACGCCACCCGCTGGTACTTCACCATTGCCATTGGTCTGAGTAGCGGAGTGACGGCTTTGCCGGTTCTGGGCGCCATTTTGCGCGAAACGGGATTGATGGAGCATCGTCTGGGGCGTATCACTCTGGGTATGGCCGCTGTCAACGACGCCATCCTTTGGGCCATTTTAGCCGTTTTTTTAGCCGCTGCGACCAGCAGTGGGCAGGAGTTCAGTGGATCATTCTGGGCGCCACTGGCCATCGTTCCCTATCTGCTGATCATGGTTTTGGTCATCGGGCCGATGTTGCGGCGTACTTTGACCCATGAGAGCATTCGGGGAGATACCGGTTTGATTACGGTTTGCATCTCGGTCTTCGGCTCTGCCTTGGCCACGGAGTGGATTGGACTCCATGTCGCATTGGGTGGATTCATCATCGGTGTCGTCATGCCCCGGATCCATAAACAAACCCTGATCGATCGTCTTGAACCGCTGACTGTCGTGGTTCTGCTCCCCTTTTTCTTTGCCCTGACGGGGATGCGCACCTCCTTCGATGTCACCTCCGATCATTTGGTCACCATCACCATGATTGTGACCGTCGTCGGGATCGTGGGCAAATTCGTCGGCACCACTTTCCCTGCGCGTTGGATCGGAGAGAGTTGGGCCGGGGCGATCAAGCTGGGTATTCTCATGCAGACCAAAGGGATGATGGAGGTCTTGATCCTGGCCATTTTTCGGGAGGCTGGCATCATTTCCGACTCCTGTTTTTCAGCCATGATGTTCATGGCCATCATCACCACGTTTCTCACCCTGCCCATGTTGCGGGGCGTGCTGAAGCTGACAGGACAGGTTCGGAAAGCGTGATCCAGGTTGGCGTTTGGCCCTGTCACCCCATCAACCGTCTTCCTGATGCGCTTTCCAATCTTCGGCTGGCAGATTCTGTTTTCTCTCATTGCACATCCGACAGGCCGGAACGCAGTTGCCGCGTGTGGAAAACCCCCCACGAATCAGGGGTCGGACGTGGTCCATGGTCAATTCGCGGGGGGGAGTACGTTGACCGCAGTAGGCGCATTTCCCCTGGCCAACGACGTTTTTCCACCACTGGGACCGTTTGAGAAGTTTGGCTTTGCGCCGCTCCCTCTCGACGTGATCCTGATCGGCGGGTATCAATAAATGATCCATCAGGAAGCTCCGGCGGAGAATGGAGAGAGATCCAAGGCGGGTGCGCCACCGCTTACCAGGGTGGTGATCACCTCGGCGGTCACCGGTGTCAAAAGAATGCCGTTGCGATAGTGTCCTGTCGCATGGTAGAGCCCCTGGATCGGGCTGGCGCCGAGGAGGGGAAGACCATCAGCGGGAGAGGGACGCAATCCGGACCAGGTATCCAGAAGGCGCGCCTCCCCCAACCCCGGAACCAACTCCACGGCCATATGGGTAATGCGCTGCAATCCGGCCACGGTCACTGCCTTGTCAAATCCTCTGTCCTCCAAGGTGGACCCCAGCAAAATACGGCCATCGGGGCGGGGGACTATGTATCCCTTATAGCCATAGACCACATGGCGAAACAGAGGAGGGCGGGTCTCCACCTGGACAATCTGGCCAGCCATGGGTTTGACGGTGGTACGCAAGGGAGGCAAGCCAGCCAGATGGGTGCTCCAGGCCCCTCCCGCCACCACCACATGAAAGGCCGGTATGCACTCGGTATCCCCTTGAACGGCGACCACCCTCTTCCCTTCCACCTGAACTCCCCGCACCCTGATTCCTCCCCGAAACCGCCCACCGAGCCTGGCAACTGTCGCTGCCAGGGCACGGGAGAGCGCAACGGGATCCACCTGGTGATCATCGGGATAGTAGTTGGCCCCGATCAGATGAGGTGTCAAGGCTGGTTCCAGTTTCCGGGCCTCGGCACGATCCAGGAGTTCGACACGCAAACCCTGGTCGAGCATCCACTGGGCGCGTCCTGCGGCCAGACGCCCTTCACCCGGATCCAGGGCCACTTCCAGGACGCCAGATGTTTCATATCCAACGGATATGCCCGATATCTCATGAATTTCCCTGGCAAAGTCCGGGAACAATTTCCGGCTGGCCAGACAGAGTTCGAGGAAGGGGCCGGTGCCTGAAACTTCGGACTGGGCGCCCAGGATGCCAGCTGCCGCCGCCGAGGATTCAGCGCCGGGAAGGGATTTTTCCAGCAGGGTGACTGAAAAACCGGCCTGCAAAAGCCGCATGGCACAGGCACACCCAATCACGCCAGCTCCGATGATCACCACATCTTCCAAGTCAAAGCTCCCGCACATTCATCCGCAGACAGTTTATAGACATTTTTCGTTCTTTATCATACCCTTGCCATTTTTCAGGAGGCACATCCTCGTGGGCAACCGGGATAAAACCGTTACGGCAAAAAAAGTCCACCACTCCCGGACGGCAGGCGCAGGCAAAAAGGTAGTGCAACCCCATACGCCGGGCATCCCGTTTGGCTCTGGCCACAAGATGAACCCCGACACCTTCACCCTTGAAGCGGGTCATGGCGTAGAGCGAGACGATCTCACCTGCGTGATGCTCCTTGTAGGGTTCGTGCAACAAACCGCAGACACCAGCCAGATGGCGACCGCCGATAAAGGCCCCATACCCTCCAAAAAGAACGTCGAGGAGAGCATCATCCGAACGCCGCAAAAGATACCCTTCGCGTTCACCGCGCCGAATGATCGCCTCCACCCGGGGAAAGTCATTCAAAACGAGGGGACGAACACGACAATAATGACGCCAGGAGAAAAAGGTACCACTCCCCTGATAGGTAAAAAGTTCCTGTCCGACATCCGCCAGGCGGCACAAACTGACTTCCGAGACGCCGCCATTCAGCAGGGCAAGGATGTGTTCAAGGACCGGGTGATTGTTTTGTGTCATGCGCCCCAACAGACGATAATTCACGTAACTCATGATGCGACCTTGGGGATCGGCCACGCCTCCACAAGAGTGTGGCAAGACCAGCCGCGAAACGCGAAAACGGGTTGTCAGTGATACGACCTGTTCCCAGAATGTTCCCATACCCTGCCCACCGACCCCCGTCACCACCATGGACTTTTCCCCCTGACACAGGTCTTGCAATGTGTGGGAAAGGGTATTTCGACTGTGGGGTGGCTGATTTTTTGTGGCAACCCACTCATGCAGTGCAGCACCCATCTCCAGAGTGTCGTGGTAGAGAATCCAGACACGGGCGCCTGCGGCAATCAACTCCTCCAGGACATGGCGAAAACGATCCATGGCTGCGGGCTCAACCTGACTCTCCCCCGACAGGGCAAAAGTGAGGGTTGTCCCGTGAAAGGCTGAGAGAAAAAAGGATTTTTCGGTAAATTCGTCGCTCATGGCGCTGCCGGAAGACAAGGCAAAAAAAATAACCCCTCTGAAAGTACTGAGGCTTTCCGCAAAAGAAAACGGCCCCCGAGAGGGCCGTTTCCACACGCATCCAGGCTCGCAAAAGCAGCGATTACTGGTTCATCTTCCAAACAGCCGTCACATCGATTTCCTTGGCTTCTTCCGCCGCCTTGCTGGCTGTGGCGCTGGAAGTATCAGCCCAGTCGGCGCTGCCACGGAAGTAGCCGCCGTTGTACTCGACAACACCATCAATCATGGCGTCGGTGGTGGAGCCCAGTTTCGGGGTCACGTTCTGGAGGTACATGTAGTTACCGACGATGCCGTTAACCTGGGTAGAGGTATAACGGAAGTCGATGGTCAGGAGGTGAGGAATACCGGATTGGTCGAGATAGCGGTAGATGGTCGACTTCGTGGAGTTGGTCTCGTCGGTGCCACGACCATTGCCCTGGGGCAGACGGATACCGAAGCGAATCATTTCGTTGGCGAGGGTCGATCCACCCATGGTGGTCCCCGCCGCACTGGTCTTACCACCGACGACGCCCGTCGGAGAGTCGAAGCTGTCACCGATGACGACACCCGTCCGCTCGTAGTACTGGTTGTAGGCCTGGGCCCACTGACCAACAAACTTGTTAGCGATCTTTCTGTACTCCGCGTTGCGCTGGAGATCCTTGCCCACGGCCACGGCGCCGACGATCAGGGCAATGATCGCCAACACAATGGCCAACTCGACCATGGAAAAGCCATGTTCTTTTTTGTTCGACATGTTGGAACGTCTCCTTAGTTTGTCCGACCTTTTAATGATACCTATGGGAGGAAAAGCTCCCACCACCCGAGGTACGAACGGCGAGACAACGGGACGCATCCCGTCGCCTGAAGCCGCCGCACTCCATACCCAAGTGCAGATCCCTTTCGCTGATCCTAGGGCAGGACGACACCCCATGTCAAGAGGTTTCTCCGATGAAACCCACGCCGTGCTCGCCTGCCCCGGGTCCGCAACCCCTAAATCTCCCAGCAATTTTCAGACCAGAAATTAAATCTTTCCAAAAGCCGAAACCCCGACACAATGGCACCCTTTGGTTCACCAGAGTTGGTATTAAAAATGCTCACGGATCTTGCCGGCTCAGAAGTCGGCAACCCCACCTGAACGACCTAACTGGGGAGTGGCCGTGTCAGCGATAATTGATAATTTACCTGGAGAAGTGACCGGCAATTTGCTAGCATGGCGGGGTTATCTGTTACCCAGTTGAGCGCGTGGTTGCCCTGCCCTCCTGGTAGACGCGGTTCTCGTCAGGCTCGGGCACCGTCAATCTCAGGCCCCGTCAATCTCAGGCCCCGTCGAGCTCGGAATAATGTCGGGGCGTGGCTTGTTTGTCTGGAGTGAATCCGCATGATCAATCGCATCGTCCTGTTCGTGTTGTCCATCCTGGGTGCCGGCGCACTCCCTTACGTCCTGACCCTGACCATGGATTCATACAGTGAGTACAACCAGGCCAACAAGAGCTTGGTTGTTGTCAAGGAACATCAGGCCACCATCGAGAGGTACCGGAGTCAGGCCGCGACCTACAAATCCTTCATGAAGGAGGTCGATGTCTTCTTGGCGGAAGCAAAAAGCCGGGACACTTCGGAAGGGGACTGGATTTCATTCAAAATCGACAATGTGTCCCGCGTCCTTGATGCCAACGACTTTCGCCTGGTCATCGCCAACATCATGCATGGGAACGACTACTACTTCAGTCCGGAGCGTATCGAAATCCTGACTGACATTTCCGACGAATTTGACAAGCTAATCAAGGCTAACAAGAGTTTGAAGGTTGCCGGTACGGATTCCAAGGACACCCCCCAGGGAGCACAGGTCATCATGACCATAAAGGGAGAGTATCTGGTCGCCAAGAAGCGTGTCTGAACGTCTTGCTCATCTCTGGCCATCAGGCCCGTCTGTCATCTTTTCCTTCAAGTGGTGGCGTCAGGATGGTCCTGGTCCCCCGAAAGCGCATCTGGTTGGGTAAAGCATATGAAAAACAACTCCTTCGGTCTGGTATCGGTCATCCTTCTCGGTTTCTCCTGTGCCGGTGTTGCCGCTCAGCAGGGGTATAGAGTCGCCCTGGGGGAAGATCTCTCCGGTGAGAAAACCGAGGCCATGGTGGCCCCGAAAAGTGAGGACGAGGCGGCAAAGGTTCCCAATATAGATGAGGTGCTTCGGGCCAGAATCGGCCAGCTGCAACCCAGACTCAGCCAACTGCACAATCCAAAGCAGGTCGCCGCTGGCGACGTCAACCTGAAACTGGTCGGCTTCTCCCTTCAGGCCTTGGAACAGTCTGAGCGTATCCTCAACCAAACGAATGAGGATTATCGGGAAAGAATCATTTCCATGGCCTATGTCGCTGGAGAGAACCGCTTTGCCGTCATCGATGGGCGTTTGTATCGAGAAGGCGATGACTTCGGCGATACCGGCGCCAAGATTCGGACCATTCACGCCGACAAGGTGTTGATCGCCGGGCGTGACGTTCGTCAATGGCTTGACGTGCTTAACCCTGTCGATCCTGTCAAAGCTGCGCCTGTGACCCAGGCGGTAGCCACGAAGGCAGCGACAGCCGCAGAATCGGGTGCGCCCACCACCGCAGCCGCCGCCAAGGAAAAGCCCGCCAGCTCTGTTGAGGAAGGCGTTCAAGCCCTCAAAGGCTACAATGACATGATGAAAGCCCTGCAGGGCCAATGAGCTGACGCACTCTTGCCGCTGCTTGATAAGCCGGTTCGTTGGGCTTTCGTGGCGTGGCTGAAACAATGATCATGGCCAAATGGTTTCGGATCACTTCTCCTTGCCAGGTGAACCAGCCGCCTTGCCAAATGGTTTCGGATCACTTCTCCTTGCCAGGTGAACCAGCCGCCTTGCCAAATGGTTTCGGATCACTTCTCCTTGCCAAGTGAACCAGCCGCCTTGCCAAATGGTTTCGGATCACTTCTCCTTGCCAGGTGAACCAGCCGCCTTGAGCCACTCACGCGCCAGTTCCTGACCCTTGAGGCGCTGTTCCTGGCTCAGGGTTTTGCTGATCAGTTCCAGATTGCGCAGGGCGTCCTTGTCATCCTTGAGGGATGCCAAACTGTACCAGGCAAAGGCGCGGATGGGATCCCTCCCAACGCCGCGTCCCTCCTCATACATCCACCCCAAACTGTTTTGAGCGCGAATCTCCCCCTGCATGGCCGCCTTCAGGTACCATTTCGCCGCCGTGGCCAGATTTTTTTCGACACCGCGACCCTCCTCGTACATCCAGCCCATGCTGTTTTGCGCCGAACTCAAACCCTGTTCAGCAGCCTTCTGAAACCAATAAACAGCCTTGGCAGCGTCAACAGCCGTCCCCTCACCTTTTTCGTACATGCTGGCAAGCTGGTTTTGCGCCTGCGGATCCCCTTTTTCGGCGGATTTTGCGAACCAGGCCATGGCCTCCGGCAAATCACGAGAAACTCCCATACCAAGTTTTTTTTGGATGGCATACCGGGTTTGCGCCTGCACATGACCTTTTTGCGCCGCGAGATAGTACCACTTGGCAGACGTTTCCGGGTCAGGCGAGACGCCATCCCCCTTCATGAATTTTTCGCCAAGCAAATACTGGGCTTGCACGTACCCCCCTTCCGCAGCTTTGGTCAACCAGTTTCTGGCCAACATCTGGTCCATATTGACACCATGGCCTTTGGCATAGGCCTCGGCGACCCAAATCTGGGACTCCAGATCTCCTCTGTTGGCTGCCTCCAGGTAGAGTTGAAAGGCATCGGCCAGATTACGTGGCTCGCCAATCCCTTCCCGCAACCGGTTGGCCAGACGAATTTGTGCGTCCAGGATGCCCAAAGCAGCTGCTTTCCGGTAGTACAGGTTCGCCTTCTCCTGATCAACCTGTGTTCCACGGCCTGTCTCAAACATGATGCCCGCCTGCAATTGAGCCTCACCCACCCCTTGCTCGGCTGCCTTGAGGAACAGAATAAAAGCGTTACGATCATCATCGGGAGTTCCCTTGCGGGAGATGATGCTGTTGGCTACCTGCAACTGGGCTTGCGGCTGTCCACCCCCGGCTGCTTTCAGATACCAAGCCATGGCCTCTTGAGGATTGGCAGCAACCCCAACACCATTCTGCAAAACGTAGGCATACTGGTACTGCCCCTGAACCGAACCACTTCGCGCCGCCTTTGCAAGCCAGCGAGCCGCCTCCTTCGCATCCTTGGGTACACCAGACCCGGAAAGATGTGCCATACCCAGAAGATACTGGGCCTCGGCCCAATCCTTTTCGGCGGCCTTGTGCAACCAATCCATGCTGGTGGACAAGTTTTTTTCTACGCCATCTCCCTTCTCGTAGGCTTCGGCCAGCCGAAACATGGCCTCCGGGTTCCCGGACGCGGCAGCGGAACGGTTTTGCTCCAGCTTTTCAACGAGAACCTCCCGGGCAGTGAGGACACGGGGGCCACTCTCTCTTGTCAGTGCCCAGAACGTGGAACCGATTCCCAGCAAAACAATGGCCGCAAGCGCACCCAGAACGGCGCGTGTTTTGGTTGGCATTTTGCCCAGGTCAAGCCCAAGGAGTTCGGTGGCGGACTGCTCCCCGCCCTCCTCCTGACTCACCTTGACGGTAGCCAACCAGGCATGGATGGTCTTCGGGCGGTCGGTCTCGACAACTTTAAGAGCAAGATCAACAGCTTGCAGGAGGGACTCCGAGTAGCTTCCCTTGCCAATCTCAACTGCCGGAACAAGAGGATCCGGTTGATTTCTCATAATGGCGCTGCTGCGCTGCGGCGCACCAATGGGCTTGCGTCCACCGATGGAACGATACATGACGGCGCCCATCGCATAGATGTCCGTCCATGGTCCCTGGCGGCTGGCGTCCTCGAAATACTGCTCCATGGGGGCATAATTGGGGGTCAGCATGGCAGTCATGTGCCCTCCCCCTCCACCATCTTCGGTCTTACGCGCCGAACCAAAATCCAGCAAAACCGGTGACCCATCCTTGTGGCGTATGAAGATGTTATCGGGTTTGATATCCCGGTGGATGATGCTGGCTTCGTGCAGAACGCTCAACCCCCTCAACAACGGGATGACGACGGTCAGCAACTCTTTCTCGTCCAGCACCCTTTTCTTTTTCAAAACAGCCGACAAAGACTCGCCATCCTCATACTCCATGGCCATGTAGGCCGTGTTGTTCTCCTCAAAGAAAGTGGCTACCCGCACCAGGCTGGGGTGTTTGAATTTTGCCAGGGTACGCGCCTCATCCAGAAACCGATTGCGTCCTTTGACGAACAACTCTTCATGTTGGGGCGACTTGGGCTGGATTGTCTTGTCCGAGCGGCGCACAGCCAACTGCGTTGGCAGAAACTCCTTGATGGCAACATAATTGTCCAGACGGGTGTCATGCGCTTTGTAGGTCAGTCCAAACCCACCCTGCCCGAGAACTTTCTCGATCTTGTACCACATGAGCATATGGCCGATGGGAAGTGCATCGCCGTTTTCCAGAGGCGATCCCGCCCGAGATTTCACCTCTTCTTGACCTGCGGCACCGACGGTGGGCGCCGTCTGGTTGGAGATGCCGTAATCGACCCCTCCAGTTGCCGCTTGCGTCACCCGGCCAGCCGGCATGGCCATAACCTGCACCGTCGCGCCATCGTCAGCATTGGAAACGGCAGGCACCCCGGACCTACCCAAAGTTTGTGGAAAGGTTTGTACCGTCGCGCCATCATCAGCGTCGGAAACAGCAGGCGCCCCGGACCTTCCCAGGGTTTGTGGAAAGGTTTGTACCGTTGCGCCATCATCATCGATGGAAGCAGCAGGCGCCTCGGACCTTCCCATAGTTTGTGGAAGGATCTGTACCGTTGCGCCGTCATCAGCATTAGAAACGGCGGGCGACTCGGATCTTCCCAAAATTTGTGGGAGAGCTTGTACAGTTGCGCCATCATCATCCTCGGGAAGGACAGCGGAGGGAGGAATCTTCAATCCCTCTGCGCCCAGTTTGCTCCCCTGAGACAGGCTAGATGTCGGGACGACCCGGGTCTCTCCGGAATCCTCTGAATCTTCCGATGCTCCATCGCCAAACTTCATGAGGGTTGCAACCTCCTCCCCGCAAACAAAGAAACCTTGTAACGATTCAGCACTCTTTACAAGAAAAGAAAAGAGCGTCCGATCCTATCTTTTTCAGTCTGCCAGAATCAAGCCTGAATTTCCAGGTTTACATTCATGGTTTGCCCGTGTGTAATAAAGCACAGTCTCCACCCATGACCAAATCGAACTTCATGCACTTACGCCGACAGAAACGTCCCACCCCGGAAAACCTCCTGAATCCAGTCGGGTTGCAGGATCTGATTCTGTTCCAGGATGACTGGGTGCTGGTGATCGACAAACCGGCTGGAATCCCTGTTCATCAAGGTCCGGGCGGCGGGCCTCACCTTGGAGAGTACGTTCGCGCGCCAGATGTTGGTCCAAAAACAGCGCCGGAGTTGGCCCATCGCCTGGACCGGCTTACAAGCGGGTGTCTTGTCCTGGGACGCCATCACCGGGCATTGCGCCGTCTGGGAACACTGTTCGCCAACGGCCAGGTCGACAAGTGCTATTGGGCTTTGGTGTCTGGGATTCCAGCGACACCATCCGGACATTTGGATGCTCCGTTGCGTCCCTGTCCGGAGAAGAGCCGAAAAACACCTTCCCAAAATGGGCGCATGGAGGTCCACCCCGATGGACATTCAGCCCATACGGATTTCCGGGTTTTGGGAACATTTGGCGCCCTCTCCTGGTTGGAGTTGCGCCCACGCAGCGGTCGGACTCACCAAATTCGTGTCCATTGCGCCCACATGGGCTGCCCCGTCGTGGGTGATCCTCTCTATGGTCTCAGGCTGGCCGCCGGCAGTGGCTCACCCTTTTTGCAACTGCATGCCCGCTCCATCACCATGCCGCTCTACACCAACCAAAAACCGATCAACGTCGTTGCCCCCCCACCCCGGCACATGCTTCCCCTGTTGATCGCCTGTGGCTACCCATCTGAATGAACCCGTTGAGATACCATCGGCGTTGACCCGACTTGTCACTCAGGGGTAGAGTGGAGGCGATCAGTCATCGCCCCTTCAAGAAAGGCTTGGATATGAAAGCCTTTGTCAGGGCTTTGCCTCGAACCCCACCAGGAGGAAGGGCGCAGTCCTTCCTCCTGGACCTCCATCCCAGTCTTTTAATCGTTTTTTGGGTGGGTGCTGAACAGACTCCCTTATTCGTCAACCGTTTTGGCAACCCCACGCAGGAAACATGCACCCTGATACGAAATACCTGCAACCCCCCCCCGGAAAAATCACGCTGTTCTATCACTTTTTTTATCCAGACGACGTGGTCAGCGCCCGGCTGTTCAGTGATCTGGCAAAAGACCTGCGGGCAAATGGCTGGGAAGTCACGGTGCATACCAGCAACCGTTCCTGGAGTGACCCCAAACGTCGTATCGGTCCGAAAACAGAAACCTGGGAGGGTGTCCATATCATCCGCACCCCCCGGTTCGGACTTGAACAGGGTGGGTATCTCCTGCGCCTTTTGAATGCTTTGTGGATGATGCTCGGCTGGACAGGGCGCGTCATGGGCGCCCCCAAAGCAGATATATTTTTAATTGGAACGGATCCACAGTTTTCTCAACTGTTGTTTCCCCTCCTCAAGTTGGTGTCGCCACGCAGCCGCATTGCCTGGTGGTGTTTTGACCTCTACCCGGAGGCCATTGCCGCCGACCAGCCGGGGGGCGCGTTGGCCACCTTGGCCAGAGGATTCCGACATTTGATCGGTCCACTCTATCGTCTGGCGGATCTACTGGTCGATATCGGTCCCTGCATGCGTCAACGCCTGGCAACTTACGGTCCGCAAGGGCGGTCATGCACCCTGACCCCCTGGTCCCTGGTGGAGCCCGGAGGGGTAGATCACCCTGACCCTGGGATCCGGGCGCGGCTTTTTGGCGCCGATTGCCGGTTGGCTCTTCTCTACTCCGGCAGCATGGGGCGTGCGCATGACTTTGACCTTTTTTTGGCGTTGATGCGCCGGTTGCGTGACAGCCATCCTGACATTCGTTTGGTCTTTTCCTGCCGAGGCCATCGCCTGGCTTCCCTCCAGGCAGCTGTCCAACCCGAAGACACCAATATCTCATTCGCCCCTTTCGTGCATGAGTCGGAGTTGGCCCAGCGTCTGGCGGCAGCGGACATCCATCTGTTGAGTCTGCGCTCCGCTTGGGATGGTATCGTGGTGCCCTCCAAATTTTTTGGCTCCCTGGCCACCGGGCGTCCCCTCCTCTATGCCGGCTCGGCAAACTCCGCCATCGGCCAATGGATCGAGGCCTTTGACATCGGACTCAGGTTGGACTCGCAGTCGATCGACAAGGCGGTCGTCCGCCTCCAGGAGATGGCGCACCATCCCGAACAAATGGCACGTTGGCAACACAACGCCTTCATTGTCTACCAGCAACATTTCAGCCGGCGCGTGATCCTGGATGGCTGGCATAAAGTGCTGCAAGAACTGCTGACAAGGCCGGGGCCATGAAGCCTCTATCGCCCGGTTTCAACCCGGCCCGGCTTCGCATTTTGCACATCGTGCCGACATATGTTCCCGCCTGGCGCTACGGTGGCCCGATTCGATCCGTCCATGGTCTCTGCCGTGGCTTGGCACGGCAAGGTCACGATGTCCACGTTTTCACCTCCAGTCTGGATGGCCCCGGCGAATTGGATGTGCCGCTGGCCTCCCCGGTCGATCTGGACGGAGTCATGGTGCGATACGATCCACCGGGCTGGCCCCGCCGCCTCTACCGCTATCCTGGCCTGCTGGTCGCTTTGCGCGAGCAGCTCGTTCACTTTGACATCCTGCATCTGCACGGTGTTTTTCTCTGGTCCACCTGGGCAGCGTCCCGGTTGGCCGGTCAGGCCGGACTCCCCTACATCGTTTCTCCACGGGGCATGTTGGTGCCGGAGTTGATTCACCGCCGTAACCGCCTGCTCAAAACCCTGTGGATTCATCTGGTGGAACAGCGCACCCTGACCCGGGCTGCTGCCCTGCACCTGACCACACGCCGGGAGGCGGAAGATCTGACCCGACTGGGGTTGGCAACTGCCCCTTGCCATGTCATCCCCAATGGCCTTGATCCTCCTGACCTGCCACAGGATTTGGATCCCGAACGCCTCCCTCCCGCCCTTCTGGCAGCGGAGCGTGGGTTTATCCTGTTTCTGGGACGTGTCCATTGGAAAAAGGGTTTGGACCGTCTGATCAAGGCCCTTCCTGCCATTCAGGGGGGCGTTCTGGTGATTGCGGGCAACGATGAAGATGGGTATCGGCGCCATCTGGATCCGTTGATCGCCGGGTTGCAACTGACAAATCGCGTACATTTCATCGGCGCCGTTGACGAACGTCAGAAGTGGGGACTTCTGCGTCAAGCCAGGGTGTTGGCCCTGGCATCCTATTCGGAAAATTTTGGCAACGTCATTCTTGAGGCCATGCAGATGGGTTGCCCGGTGGTGGTAACAGAAGAAGTTGGATTGGCCTGCACCGTTGCAGAAACCTCTTGCGGGGTGGTCTCTGCGGGAGACCCAGCCTCCCTGGCCGCAACGCTCCAGCACATTCTCGACCATCCGGAAGTGGGGAAAGAATTGGGACGCCGGGGTCAACGCGCTGTCCAGGAACACTTTACCTGGGATGCTGTCAGCACAAAGATGGCAACCCTTTATCGCGATATCCTGAGCGGAAACATTACCCCACACCGAACCTGATCGTCATAGCCCTCACTCCCTGTGCCGATCCGCGCCGGCGGGCCTGATCCAACTGATCCAGAGATCGAAATCCACCCTGGATAACGGCACATGCTGCCAGGATTCCGCCCCAACGAAAGCTTCTCGGATCGCCCGCGCCTTGCCGTTTGTTTCATCGACTTTCGGTATCAAGGCAAGAAGTCTTACGGGTCGGGATGTCCGAAATTGAAATGTCTGCCACACCTCCAGCGGCCACCAATCGGAGGTCATCAAGGCGCGACCGGGCAGATCCAGTTTCATGTTGACGTTGGGCGTATACCAAACATCCGTTCTGGGGTCAAAATTTTGGACAAGCTCTGCGGCGACATCAGCCGGGAATCGTGTGGATGAAGAGAAAAAGGGATTATAGAGACCGCTGATCCCTGTCTGATAACCAGTTGGCACGCGCTCGACCTTGCCAATCAGAGCGACCACGCCGTAGCAGGCGGGAATCAACAAATAGAAGATTCCCGCAATCGTCAGGGTGAAACGCAGCCACTTTCTGGTCTTCGGTAACGACCCGATGCGCAAGGCCTCCTGAACAATGGCCGGCAGCGCTGCCAAACACGTAATCTGAAGATAGGCGCCCTGGAAACCAACCTGGGCAAAGGTCCAAACCACAACCATGCCCATCATGCCGGCCAACATGGCCCATAACCCCAATTGACCCGGGCCCCGCCAGGCAGCAGGACGAGAGACAAGGAACGCCAGGAGAACCCCACCCGGCAATCCGATCAGGTTATTGATCAGTGCGTCGAATCGATCATGTTCAAAACCACCACGAAAAAAACCATGCACCGGATGATAGAGAAGATAGCTCCATAATGCCTCGGAATCTCCGACAACCTGGGCAGGATAGGTCAATACATGAAAAAGGGCAGCCCACACCGAATGACCGCCGTACTGGTGCATGACATCAAACTGGCTAACATAACCACTGTGGTATACATTGACTCCACCCCAGATCGAAAAAAAGATCAAAAAAACCCCTGAGGCCACAACCGCAACCTTGAAATGGCCAGACAAGCCTCCTGCAACAATGCCTGCCTCGTTTGACGTGAGTCCGTTGCCAATCTGTTGACTTTTGATCCAATTTTCAAAAAATTTACGAAACCGGGCATGATTCAACAGCCATGGAATGACGAGATTCATCCACAAGAAACCAAGAACACCAGCTATGATAAAAGCGCCTGAATATTTCGCCATGTACAGAAGACCACAACAAAATCCAAGCACAGCGGACCCTGTCACTTTTTTTTGGATTGAAGTACCGGAACAAGCCAGCCTCCAGCCACCCCACAACAGCCACGGACTGATGGCATAGACAATTATTTCAGTACTATAGGTAAACAAATGATTGTTGACGAAACGGAGCGTGGGGACATACATAAGCAACAGCAGGCCCATGATCCCTGCAATCTTGAACTGACCGAACCAGAGCGACCAGCCTGCCGAGCCGACCAGAAAGCAGAGGGCGGTCAAAACGCGCAGGGCCAATCCGCTATCCAGACCCATCATCTTGAGGGGCAGAAAGAGGAGTTGCATCCCCGGCGGCCAGTTCTTGATCCATTTGACGGTATCACGGGAGAGGTCATCCTGGTCAGCTTCCCGATAGTGGTTGGGCGTCGGGACACTCTTTTGCAGATATTGCTCAACGGCCAACACCTGCACCGAAGGATCAAAACCCAGGCCCTGCGGCGTTCGTGCAGTCAGGAGGAGGATCAACATTGCCGTGGCCCATCCGATGAGGAGTTGATAGCCAGGACGTTGCCAAACGCCTTTCCCTCTATTCATCACTTTGCAACTCCACGGTTCCCTCGTTGATGACTTGATCCAAAACCAGGCATTGACGTCTGGTCATCTCCCGTGCCGTGTAGGGCATGAAGGCTTCCCAATTCGTTTTGACGGGAGATCCTGACATGGAGGCGTTCAAAAAACGATCCAGAGAAAGTTCCGCTTCGGCAACAAAGTGTTCCATCGGATTGGCGGGGTCAAAACGCACCAAAAACCCGGCCTGGCATTTGGTCATGATATCCGCCACCATGCTCTCCCTGTGTACCAAACCCAGCAAAGGCCGACGGGCCAAGATCAAAGGATAGACCTTGGACGCCGAATAGAAGGGGTCGTCAGAACTGATCATCAGGATCCCATGGCTCTCCGTGAGGAGTTGCAGGGCCTCAAAATAGGGAACACGTTGAGGGTACTCGACAACGACATGTTCCAGACCGAATTCCGCAGCCACTGGCGCCACGGTTTTGGTGCCTGAAGTGCCGGGAGAGTAACTGGTACCGACAAAATGGAGGCGAACGCGCTCCCAGTGGGAAGGGTTGCGCTGCCGATTGTTGGCCAGAGCACAAAACAGAAGCCGCAACGCAAACACCATGTCCATGGAGCTGCGTCCCGTGTAAACCCAATGAATCAGACCATCACCGGGGTCAAAGAAGCGTTGCGTCACCTGCATGCGGGACAAGAGCTGAAAATCCAGATCTGAAGCACCAAACGGCAGCACCGTGAAACGATCAGCCCCTAGGCGCGGAAAACGTGCGTTCAAATCGGCAAAATAACCATCCGAGACGCTGATGACGTGCGCCACCGAACCCATCACCCATCGTTCCAAAAGGCCGAGAAACAGATATTTGAGTGTAAATTTGCACAGTCCACCCGGAATATCCGCAAGTCTGGATTGAAAATGGCGGGCGCCTCGCCATGGGTCATGGATGTCCACCACATAGGGCACACCAGTGAGTCGTTGCCAAAGGGGCCCCAGGGTCGTACTAACAAACGCGGTGGTGGAAAAATAGACCACATCAAATTTTTGTTGCCGCAGCAGGGCCAGCCCCCGCCGATACAAGGCCCAATGGGCCCGCAGCCCCACATCCCTGAAGCCCAGCAGTGCCGCACGTCTCAGAGACAAGGCATCGACCCTGTGTATGGGAACATCATCAGGAATCGTTTGCAACAAAGCGTCATCCAGGAGGCCATCGCCCGGCTCCACACGCACCGTCAGGACATGAGGCTCCCACCCAAACTGCTTGAAGTAGGGCAAGGAGATCCGCACCCTGTGCAAATCAGCGGAGTTCAAGGGTGGAAACCGGGGAGAGACCACCAACACCCGACGCAATTCCGGCAAGATTGTCATACAGTGACTGTTCAACACCTATACGTTCCGCCCTGCCACGGCCACTCTCCGATAGAGCGCCTCATACTGGTCCAGAATGACTGCCTCGGAAAAAAGCGTTTCTGCCCGTTGACGGCAGTTGTTCCGGTCGACAGCAGCAAGTTTTGCCACTGCCAGGCACCCCTCTTCGACCGAACGGATCAGAAAACCATCCACGCCTTCACGGACGATCTCCGGCAGTGCGCCGCGGGGTGTGGAGATGACGGGGGTACCACAGGCCAGGGATTCAGCAAAGACAATGCCAAAAGGTTCATCCCACTCGATAGGGACGACCATGGCCGCAGCCTGACCCAACAAAGCATTTTTTTGCGCATCATTCACCGGCCCAATGTATTCGATCCCATCGCGCCCCAGGCAGGGCAAAATTTCGCAACGCCAGTAGGCCTCCTCGGGACCGGACTCGGCATGGTTGCCGGCAATGATCAGCCGGCGTCCGGCCTGTTTGGCTATGGCCATGGCCGTGTGCGCCCCCTTCAAACGTTCCACACGGCTCAGAAACACCAAGGGTGCATGGTCAGGGACATGTTCACGGAAAGTGAAGGTGCCCAATTCGACAAAATTATGTATGGGCTGCCAAATACCACCGGCACGTTGACCTTTTTGGCAAAGATCGGCACTGCAACAGGTAAATGTCAGCGCCTTGCCCGCCAGGAGGTGCGCCCAACGGGTGGTGGAAAAGGAGATTGGCCGCTCAAACGTCATGATCATGGGAGGACGACGGAGCAACAAAAAGGGAGACAGGTACAATATCCTGGAAAAACTGTGAAGCACCTCGGGCTGAAACAGGCGCACAGCGCGGAAAAGAGCACGAACGTTGTTCAGATGATCCAGACGCCACTGCGACTGCTGGGGTTGCAGGGTTGGCCAGGGGAAAAAAGCATCGGCGGCGACCGTCGACTCCGGATGAGCCACCAAACCCACACCATGCCCCTTGCGGCGCAAACCGGCAACCAACGCGTCAATAACCCTCTCGATACCCCCATACAAGAGCGGCGGCACCGGCAGGAATGGATCGGCTGTCAACAGGATTCGCATGGCACCCAACTCTCAACCACACCCGTCTGGGAAAAAATAGTGAATGACCGGACCAAAAACCAATGAAAGCGTGTTTCAATCATGCTATAGACGCAGGAGGAATCGTGGCCGTGACAGGGATCTTCTCCAAATGACCATCAAACACAAAATCTACAAAACACTTCAGCCTTTACTTCCCGTCAATCAACGCACTTTCAGCATACTCCGATTTGAAGGAGGATGCCTGGTTCAGCGGTTTAAAAACATGATCAATCCTTCCTATCACTGGAAGGTGTTTTCCTATAAGAGACGACAGGGACAGCTGCTTAACATCGGCACCGGGGGAAGAGGTCATTCAGGCTGGATTAACGTGGATGCCCGTACAACATGCGAGGATGTTCATCTGGCTCTTGACATTCGCCGCAAGCTTCCTTTTAAAACAGGACAGATCTCCGGTATTTTCGCCGAGCATGTGTTGGAGCATCTGGATCAGCGCGAAGACATGCCAAAAACTCTCTCGGAATGTTACCGCATCCTGTGTCCTGGTGGCGTCATGCGGATCATTGTACCTGACACAGAGCGATTTTTGCGCGCTTACGTCCTCGAAGATCCGGTTCTCTGGGACCAACTGGGATGGGCCAGGCTCCCGGAGGATATGCCGACCCCCATGCACATGATCAACCACATTTTCCATCAAAACGGCGAACACCTCTTCGGCTATGATTTCGCAAGCCTGCAACTGGTTCTGCGCCAAGCCGGGTTCGCATCCATTACGCGACAATCCTTTGGCTCCTCACTTGACCCGCGCCTGGCCATCGACCGGTCCGAGCACCGGGCATACTCCCTTTATGTGGACGCCCGCAAACCCGCGTTGGCTCAAAAGACCGGAGATGCGGACCGGTCCCTCCCTGCCTCGTGATTTGACGCGAGGCAGGGAACCCTCCGGCAGCCCCAGAAAAAGACGGCGGGGGGCAGGGCGTGGAGACAACCCAACCGGGCCGTCTCCACGCATCCGAACCGGAGTCTCCCGGTCCGTCAACACGAGTTCATGACAAGGGGGGAGCGGCAACCTTTTTTGATTTTGCCTTGTTTTTCTTCTGATATTTCTTTTTTGAATGTTTCTTGACTTTATTGAGGGCGTATTTTTTCTTCTTCGTTTGTTGTTGAAGATCGGTTTGGCTGCCATAGCCTGAATCATAGGCGGGGACACCCTCGTCCACGGCCAATGCCGGTGACGCTGACAAACCAAGGAAAACCGCCGCAACCACAGCGGCAACAATCAACCGGGGAACAGATTGGAACCTGCGCATCATACCTCCTGACAAATATCGAATGGACCTTGACCGTTTGTTGTCGCACCGAGAAGCCCTCATTTTCCAACACCATTTTTTCCTGCGGAGAGTGAGAGGCCCCCAATCGAAACAAAAAATTATCGATGCGGACTGGAAAATTGAACATTTGGCCGTCACAATACACCAAAGAACAGACCCCCGTGAAGGCTGGATGAAGCAGTCAGGAGAAATATCAGATGACGGACCATCAGGAGAGCTTTCGAGTCCTCATGGACATCACACGGCGTCCAGCGATTTCCTTTGCCAAAGGTGATGGCGATTGGCTGATGGACCAGGGGGGAAACCGCTACCTGGATTTTATTCAAGGGTGGGCGGTCAATGCACTGGGACACTGTCCAACTCCTGTTGTCAACGCCATCCATCGGCAGGCTGCCACCCTGATCAATTGCAGCCCAGCCTACTTCAATGAATCGGCCTTGGCCTTGGCCGGCCTTCTGGTCGCCCACAGCTGCTTTGACCGGGTGTTTTTTTGCAACAGTGGCGCCGAGGCCAATGAAGGCGCCATCAAACTGGCCCGCAAGTGGGGCGGGTTGCACCGGGACGGGGCCTTCGAAATCATCACTTTCGACCATGCCTTTCATGGCCGGACTCTGGCCACCATGTCCGCTTCCGGCAAGCCCCATTGGCAAAAGCTGTTTGAACCCAAGGTCGCCGGTTTTCACAAGGTTCCCTTGAACGACCTTGACGCCGTGCGCCAAGCCTGCTCCGCCAAAACGGTTGCCATCATGCTGGAGCCAATCCAGGGGGAGGCCGGCGTTTTTCCGGCCACGGATGACTTCATGCGTGAGCTGCGTGCGTTCACGCGCCAGGAAAAACTCCTTCTGATCGTCGATGAGATCCAAACCGGCATGGGTCGAACCGGGCGTTTGTTCGCTTACGAACATGCCGGCATCGAACCGGACATCATGACCCTCGGCAAAGGGATGGGAGGAGGCGTGCCTCTGGCTGCCCTGCTGTGCCGGGAAGATATCGCATGTTTCGAACACGGCGACCAGGGGGGAACCTTCAACGGTAACTCCCTGATGACAGCCGCAGGCTTGGCGATCCTGGAAGAACTCCTCAAACCAGGTTTTCTGGAACAAGTCGATGCCCAGGGATCATACCTGCGCCAAGCCCTGGAAAAGATAGCCAAGGAGCATGACCTGGGGTCCGTTCGCGGGCGAGGATTGCTGTTGGCCCTGGATTTGAAAAAACCCATAGGCGCCCAGATCGCCGAGATGGCATTGGCACGAAACCTGCTTTTAAACTCACCCCAGCCGGATTCGTTGCGCTTTATGCCAGCCCTGAACGTGAGCCGGGATTCCATCGACCAGATGGTCACCATCCTGGCGGCCATCCTGGTGGAGCTGCTTTGACCAACAATGTGACATGGTGCGGAATGATACGATGAGTTTTTCTGAAAAAACCAGCTCCGACAGAGCCTTCGGTCTCGTCTTTGCGGTCATTTTTGGTTGCGTGGGCCTCATCCCTGTTTTGCGTGGGGCTCCGCCGAGAGTGTTGCTGTTGGTTATTGCCGGGATCCTTCTGACCGTTGCCCTTGCGGTTCCTGCCCTCCTGCACCCCTTCAACAGGCTCTGGCTGGCCTTTGGCGATCTGTTGCACCATGTCATGAACCCAATAATCATGGGCGTTGTTTTTTTTGTGGTCATCACCCCTATCAGTCTGCTCATGCGTCTTTTTGGCAAAGATACCCTGCGACTCCGAACCGACGCGAAAGCCACGAGCTACTGGATAATCCGTACCCCACCTGGCCCTGAGCCGGAGAGCTGTAAGAATCAATTTTGAGTCTTGGGCTGCTGCCAGACCTGAATGCCGGAGGTTTCGACATGTCTTTTTTTTCGGAGTTTTGGTCTTTTCTGCGGGTCAGAAAAAAATTTTGGCTCCTGCCGGTGATCGTGTTGATGGGGCTTTTTGGTGCGCTCCTGACTTTCAGCCAGGGGTCGGTGTTGGCTCCTTTCATCTACACCCTGTATTGACCCCGGGGCAGGGTGGCAGCCCGGTCATTCTGGAAAAAAAATGCGCATACTTGGCATCTCTGCGTTTTACCACGACAGCGCCGCCGCTCTGGTGCGCGACGGGACGATTGTCGCTGCCGCCCAGGAGGAGCGTTTCACCCGTAAAAAACACGACCCCAATTTTCCCCGCCATGCCATTCAATTCTGCCTGGACCGGGAAGGGATCACCCTGGGTGATCTCGACTTTGTGGCATTCTATGACAAGCCCTTCCTTAAATTTGAGCGCCTGCTGGAAACCTACCTGACCTTTGCCCCCAGAGGGTTCAAATCCTTCCTGGCATCCATGCCGGTTTGGATCAAGGAAAAACTTTTCCAAAAGAAGCTGTTGGGTGACCTGCTCACCGGATTGGGCAATCAGGCCTTTCCTTTGGAGCGGCTGTTGTTCCTGGAGCACCACCAAAGCCATGCAGCCAGTGCCTTTTATCCCTCTCCCTTTCAGTCGGCTCTGGTATTGACCCTGGATGGCGTCGGCGAATGGACCACCACCTCTGCGGCCATCGGCGACGGCAACCGTCTGGAGCTGTTCAAGGAGATCCATTTTCCCCACTCTCTCGGTCTCCTCTACTCGGCGTTCACCTACTATACGGGTTTTCGTGTCAACTCCGGGGAGTACAAGGTCATGGGGCTGGCTCCGTATGGGGTACCCCGTTTTGCCGGACAAATTTTTGAACACCTCATCGACTTGAAGGCCGATGGTTCGTTCCGACTGAACCTCGACTATTTTGATTATTGCACCGGCTTGACCATGACCAATGACAGGTTCGCCAAGCTGTTTGGCGGCCCCCCCCGGGGTCCGGAAGATCCTCTTGAGCAACGTCACATGGATTTGGCCACGTCGGTCCAGGTGGTGGTTGAGGAGGCCATGTTGCGCTTGACCCGGGCCTTGGGTCAGGAGACCGGCAAGAGAAATCTTTGTCTGGCAGGAGGGGTGGCCCTGAATTGTGTCGCCAACGGCAAGGTCTTACGGGATGGCCACTTTGACCGCATCTGGATCCAGCCCGCATCGGGTGATGCCGGGGGTGCCCTTGGGGCCGCGTTGGGAGCCTATTACTGGTTTCAGAACAAACCCCGTCACCCGTCAGGCGAAGCGGATGCCATGCAGGGAAGTTATCTGGGGCCGGATTTTTCCCAGGATGACATCGAACAGCGCCTGCGTGCCGAGGGGGCGGTCTTTACGACCCTGACGGATGACTCCCTCCTGGAAGCCAGCGTCACCGCCCTGGAGGCAGGCAAGGCTCTGGGTTGGTTCCAGGGACGCATGGAGTTTGGTCCACGCGCCTTGGGCAACCGTTCCATCCTGGGAGACCCCCGCTCTCCGACCATGCAGACAACGTTGAACCTTAAAGTCAAATTCCGCGAGTCGTTTCGGCCATTCGCCCCTTCTGTTTTGCGGGAAGATGTAGCCGAATGGTTCAACCTGAATGGGGACAGTCCCTACATGCTGTTGGTGGACGACGTTACGGCAAGCCGGCGGCTCCCCCACTCCGAAGCAGCCGACAGACTGTTTGGCATCGAAAAACTCAAACTGCCGCGATCTACAATTCCGGCTGTCACCCATGTCGATTACTCGGCCCGCATCCAGACCGTCCACAAAGAGACCAACCCTCGTTACCATGCCCTTTTGACACGTTTCAAAGCCAGAACCGGATGTCCGCTTCTGGTCAACACGAGTTTCAACGTCCGTGGCGAGCCGATCGTCTGCACACCCGAGGAGGCCTTTCAAAGATTCATGCGCACCCATATCGAAGCCCTGGTCGTGGGCAACTGTTTCCTGCGCAAGGAAGACCAGAAGCCATCCTCCGTGGCGCCCATCCAGGAAAACTTCGCCCCGGATTGAGTACCCTGTCCTTACCCCACAAAGGGTACTGAATAGTTGCCAATCGTTTTTTTGGGTGGGTACTGAACAGATACCGTGCAGGTGATGGCGACACCAGGGATATGTGATGATGAGCAGAATCTGTCTCTACTACATCGTCGAACCGGAAAAAGATCGCTGGTTCCGTGGAGATCACCACATTCGGCCCAAAATTCGACGCTTGTTACGCGGCCCCACGCCTCCAACCGGTCCAGGGCAGGTTTTTGCCAATCTGTGCCGGGGTCTGGATCACCTGCGGGTGCCGTATTGCGTCAACCTTCCTTTTGGCGACCTTGAACAAGGGGATCGGATTGGAGTTCTTGGCCTGGGACTGAACTGTCTGAATGGATACAACCACCCCTTTCCCATTGTGGCTGGCATCAGCCTCATGAGCCACCCCAGCCAGTGGCCAACGTTGTGCGACGATTATCCAGTCGTTCGTTATTTACAGCACTCCTCCTGGTCCAACGATCTTTACAAGCCCTATTTTGGTGATCGTTGCGCCCTTTGGCCAGCCGGTATCGACACTCACTACTGGCAACCAACCCATGACAAAATCCCGAAAGACTACGACTTTTTGATTTACAATAAAATAAGTTGGTGCAGAGAGGAGAGGCGCATTGAACTGATTGATCCGATTCGTCATATTTTACACAAGCGCGGTCTTCGGTCGATGGAAATCCGCTATGGATCCTATCGACCTGACATGTATCGGCAGGCCCTGGCGCGTTGTCGCGCCATGATTTTTCTTTCCGAGAGCGAGAGCCAGGGGATTGCCTACCAGGAGGCCCTGGCTTCAGGCGTGCCAGTTCTGGCATGGGATCCGGGAGAGTGCCGTGATCCCAGCCGCTTTCAATGGGGTGTTCCTCATATACCTGCCTCCTCGGTCCCCTTCTTCGACGAGCGGTGCGGTATGCGTTTTGTGCATTCCGGGGTTTTTCCGGAGGTTCTGGACCATTTCATGGATCATTTGCACACCCATCGTTTTGCGCCCAGAGACTATATCCTGGAAAACCTGACCCTGGAGCTTTCCACTCGCCAATTTTTACATTACCTGGAAGAGGCCCATGCATAAAAACGGCAATCCGTCGTTGGAAGGGATGGCAGGCATGAGCGAAAAAATGTTTCTTTTTGTCAACCTTGCCATCGATGGTGGCTATCAGGGCGTGCATCACGGCATCGCCAGTCTAGTCCCTGTTGTGCGGCAATTTGGTTTTGCCGTTCGCGCCATGAATCTGACATCGCACCTTTCCACGGAGGATTTTCTAGCCCGGGTTGCCGACATAGCCCCGGACGTTGTCGGCTACTCTCTCACATCCCTGCAACAGGGTTATTTGCAAAAATTCTCCATGGCCTTGCGGCAGCATTACCCCAACCTTCTGCAACTGGCAGGCGGCAGCGGAGCCACCCTGCAACCGGACATGCCGGGAACAGGTGTCGACGGATTTTGTCTCGGCGAAGGGGAGACACCTCTTTTCCAGTTGCTCACAACGCTTGCGTCGGGTGGTGAGCGCCTTTCCGTGGATGGTTTTCACTGGCATGGACCCGAAGGCATCCTCCGCCGGCCACCGACCCACTTTGCCCGGGATCTGGATGCCTTTTCCTTTCCGGATTATTCTGTTTTTGACCTGGAAACAGTTGTTTTTGGCAGCGATGCCTCGTTAAGCCTGATCCTGAGCCGGGGATGTCCCTACCAATGTACCTTTTGTTCCAACACCGCTTTGCGTAGCGTATACGACACGACACGGGGCTATTTTCGCACCCCATCCGTCCAGCACGCCCTCGCGGCCATCCGACATCAATTGACTTGCTATCCTCAAGTACGCTTCATCCATTTCGAAGATGATTTGCTGATTGCCCGCAAAAGCTGGTTTATTGACTTTGCTGAACGTTATCGTCTGGAAATTGGCCTCCCCTACCGCATGAACGTGCGCACGGAGTGCATCTCCCTGGAGATTGTGACCGCTTTGCGGGAGAGCGGTTGCGTCATGGCTTTTCTTGGCGTGGAAAGCGGCAATGAAACGTACCGCCGCACCATGCTCAAACGCAATCATACCAATCGGCAAATCCTTGAGCGCTCTGCCCTGATCAAGCAGGCCAACATCAAGCTCTTCACTTTCAACATTATGGGTTTCCCGCATGAGAGCACGGAGCAGATGCGGGATACCCTGGAATTGAATCGTCAAATCGGGCCAGATACGGGGGTCTGCACATTTTTTTATCCCTTTCCGGGCACGGAGCTTTATGATTTGTGCCAGCGCGAAGGTTTGCTCCCGCCCGAGCAGGACACTCCATCTCAACCCACCAATTACAACACCCTCCCGATCATACCGGGTACGCTCCGGGAAAAACGCGCTTGTGTTCGCATGGTCCAAAGCTTACGTCAATATCTTTATTTTCAGGATCTCAAACACAAGATGCGATTGTATCGTCAAACACACTCCAGGGCAAGTTCTGTGTTTTATTTCCTTCGTTTATTTGCGTTCTTTCTTGCGCGCACGCATATTCCACAAAATACCCAACGACGTTTATACAGTCTGTTTCTGCAATCGCAAACTCTGGCGCCAGTGACGCGACGCATCTTGCAGGGAATCAAATGATTCTGTGCAAACTGCCTCCGCGCAGTGTTCACCGGCAGGGCAATTGACACCCCGCACCAAACTCCTGTACTACCGAGGGGTCATGCAGGGGTTGCTTCGGTCTGGGGCTGGTCTGTCTGGTTTTGCTCTGTGCCACATCGCTGATGCAGATTATTCCGTTGCAACTATTCACCACCCTTTCAAGAAAAGCCTGTCGGGCACCACCTTCCAACCCGGTTGATCGAATTTCTCTATTATCTTGTCAGAAATCCACGTTGCAGGGTCCAGGGCGTCTATTGGTCAATGCAATCTTTTTTGTAACCATAGAGGGACGGCGCATCATCGCGTTAAGTTCTACATTACGTAAGATATAAAATTAGACCAAGAGCAGAAAAACGGGTCGGGCAGGATCCATCAGAATATTGGAAAGGAATTGACACCACACACCAAACTCCTGTACTACTGATGACTCATTCGGGGGGGGCTTCTGCCGGGGATGAGTCTGTCAGGTTCTGCTTCACAACGCCCTCCGGTGCAGATTCTTCCTTTGGGTGTTGGGGTGAAATCATCCCCGTTTCGGGTTGCAGTTTGCCAATCCATCAAGCGCGTCAGGAAGGAACGACTCCATTGTGGCTTAGAATGCTGTTAAAGGTGGTGCGCCGTTTTGAGTTTCCCCGCAAATATGGTCTTTATGACCGGCTTTTCGGCGAATCTTTGGCGCGTCTGGGCATTGTCGACATCGAGACCGGCGCCCATCTGACCTGGAAGCTCGACTTGCGCAACTCCCCATCCCGCTGGATCGTCTATGGTCTTTATGACGCAAACTTTCTGATGTGGGCCAAGCGCTTTGTGCCAAAAGACGGGATCATCGTCGACTCCGGTGCCAACATTGGCCAAATGGCCATGTATCTTGGGCAGATGAATCCCGTTGGTCGTTTGTTTGCCTTTGAACCTGGATCACACCAGGCTGATTGGCTTGCCGGGCAGTTGGAAAAAAATCGCCGACACCTCCCCTCGGTGGAACTCCATCGCCTGGGTTTAGGCAACAAAGAGGAGCAACTTTTTCTGCAAAATCATGGCTCGGAAGATACCCACGGTGGCCAGAGTCAAATACGCCCATTGAGGGGTGAACCTGTCCAGATGGTACGCCTGGACAGGTTTCTCAATGAGCGGGGTATCCGGCACGTCGACCTCTGGAAATTGGATGTCGAAGACCATGAAATCCCGGCGATGGAGGGGGCCATGGAGTTTTTGGAGTCGCATCGCATTCGTGCCATCTATGCTGAACTGCATGGCGACAATGGTCTGGCCATTCGTGAATTTTTGCAACGCCTTGGCTACCGAATTCTGACCTTTTCCTCTTGGGGGCGCGATCCTGGACCGGAAAATATTGTCGGCTTCCATGACAATGGACTTTTTGTTCCGTCTGACTCATGACCATCATAAAACATGCCGCTGCTTTTGCCCTGCATCATCATACACCAGCCCGTTCTGGAATAGGTATTCGATCATGAATACATATATTCGCCTTGCAAAAGATTATTTGTTTGTCCTGATTTGTTTTATTGGAGTCATTCTGAGCGGTGCCTTGCGGCCAGCACACAACTGGGACATGATACCGTATGTTGCATCCGCCTATATTTCTGACGGGTATTCAGAAGAGGATCTTAGGTCCAAAACTTATGATGACGTAAAAAATGAGGTCGATTCCGAGAAATTTACCGAACTCACAACTGGATATCTGCCCGCAACGGTTTATCGTGACTGGAGATCGCTTTACGAGATGTCAAAATCTTTTTCCGTGCGTGTCATGTACATTGAGTCCATTCGTCTTATTTCCAAGACGGGAGTCTCGTGCTCTCGTGCATCCCGCATTTCGAGTATTATTTTTGCGTCATCATGTGTCATCCTGATATCGATGATCCTCTCCCAACTTGAGATTCCACAGTTTTTTATCATCCTTGTCATCTACTACGCTGGCATTCACCATCTGGCTGAAATTTCCACAGCTGATGCGATGGCATGTTTTTTCTCTACATTAACCCTGTATTGTATTTTGTCTGAGAGAAACACTCTGGCATTTATTACAATCTCTTTTCTTCCTCTTGTAAGGATGGATTATATTATTTTATCCGCTTTTGCACTTTTGTATATGTTTTTCTTTGTCTCAAAAACAGCATCATTAATCTCGCTTATCGCGTCAACCATGGCTTATTTTTTTGCGATAAGTCATGGCGCTAACTATGGATTCCTCTATTACTTCAACTATACGTTTATCAAAATAGAGCCTTATCCTTCAAAATTTGTTGCTTCAAAGCTTGTTCTTGATTACGTAAAGCCTTACATGAAATGCGCTCTTGATGTTTTTCGTCACTGCAATTTCTCTATATATTTTTTCTCTGCCTTTATATTGCTTGGCAAGGCAATCAATCAACAAATAAATCGTCTTGATTATATTCTTATCATCTCTATCGTTTTTCTTCTTGTTCGCCTGACGTTTCTCCCCTTGTACGAGTGGAGATACTACTCTTTCACCATGATCGTATCGTCTGTTTATCTGATCCATGTCTGCCTCAAGGGCTGGCAAGGCATGAAGAGGGCACCTGTGTAATTGTACATAAAATCAACCATCTGCGCTGCGCCACTTGCGTTGCATCCGTTCAGAAGAGGTTCGATCATGAAGACATGTATTCTTGTTCCAGCGTGGAACTGCTGCCATCTGTTGACGCCAATGGTCGAACGTCTCGAACTGAAGGGTGCTGAAGACGAGATTATCGTGGTGGATGACGCCAGTTGCGATGAGACCTTCAACGTCGCCGCATCTTTGCCCAGAGTTCACGTTTATCGCAATGAGGCCAATCTTGGCTACGGCGGCACCAGCCAAAGGTTGTATCAACTTGCCATGGAACATAATGCGGACTTTACCGTCAATTTACACGGTGATTTGGGACACCCACCGGAGAACTTGCCCAAAGTTCTGGAGCGTCTGCATCAGGGTGATGTCGATATCGTGATTGGTTCCCGTTTGATTTTCATCCAGGAGATGGTCGAAAAAGAGGGTTGGCTGAAACTTCTCGATGCCAAGGCAAGACACAACATGCCATACAACCGGCTGTTTGGCCACATGGCTTTGACAGTCATGCAAAACATGATCTTGGGAACGTCCCTTCACTCTTTTCATGAAGGAATGCGTGGGTGCAACCGTGCCGCCGTGAAGTGGATTCTGGAACATGAGTTTCCCAGTTGGTATGAATATGACATGATGCTCTTGATTCATGCCTATAAGGCGGGGCTCCGCATTTCTGAAGTCGGTGTACCTCCCAACTATATTGATAACGTACACAGTTCCGCCCCGCCGATCAAATATGGCATGCACACTCTGAAAAACACTTGGAAAATACGATCATCCTTGAACCTCGACGAAACATGAGGCCGTTTGTTCTCGCTTCTCACACTGGAGGTTGGGCATGGAAGCACCACTCTTGAAGGATCGAATTTTTTCATCACCGAGATTGGTTCCCTGCAACCTGTGTGGTACAAGCGCTTGCCGGGAGATATTCCCCTCAACGTTGCGCACTCCCGATGAGAAGGCTGATTTTTCCGTTTTTGGTTCGGCTGGAGAGCATCCGCCTGTGGTACAATGCGAGCAGTGCGGCCTGGTCTACGCGAACCCACCGGATGATGGGGAGTGGCTTGCCCGGCAATACTTGAGGACGCCCGTAACCCACTATCTGGCGGAGAAGGGTGCCCGAGAACAAACTGCCCGAGCCGATGCCGCCCTGGTTTGCAGGCATGTTTCCCCAGGACCGGTTTTGGACGTCGGGTGTTCTGCCGGACTTTTTTTGCACGCCCTGCCCCCGGAATACCCCCCCCTGGGAATAGAGCCTTCGGTGGCTGCGGCGACAGAAGCCAGGAAACTTCTTGGCGAACATGCTGTGATCAACATGCCTCTGGAGAAGACCGAACTCCCCCAAAACCACTTCCAGGCCATCACGCTGTGGGACGTCATCGAACACCTGTCGGACCCGGCGGGGACGGTGCGCCACCTCGTCAGCCGTCTGCGTCCCGGGGGGGCACTTTTTTTGGTGACACCAGATTTCGGCAGCCTGTTTGCGCGCCTCACCGGTCCGAGATGGCCTCACCTGGTACGACATCACCTGTTTTTCTTTACCCAAAGGAGTCTCACAAAACTGCTCGAAGCGTCAGGCCTGCGGGTGCTGAGTATTTCGACCCACACTTGTCACTTCTCCTTGCGCTATCTGCTCGAACGTGCGGGCTTTCTCGCTGTTTCTCCCGAGGGCAACGGAAAAAAAGGACACAGCCCCCTGATGAGCGCCATCGTGCCGGTCAATTTGGGTGACGCCATGCTGGTTGTGGCAGTCAAGCCCTCCCTGCCACAAGGGATTGGACAGACTGGATTCCGCTGCCAAAGGCGATGCAGAATCACGTAACGGGATCGAGCGTGGCTTTTTTCTCCAGTTGCTCCAAAAAATCCTGATAGGCGTCCTTGATAACCTCCTCCAAGGTAAATTTGGGAAACCACCCCAGCTCTTTTTTGGCTTTTTCGTTATCTGGAAATTTGTCATTGGCTTCTTCGAACAGAGGCCCATGAATGGTTTTTGGATCCACCTTGATGATGGCACTCGGGCTGCGCGTCACTTCCAGAACCTTGCGTGCCAAATCGAGGACCGAAACCTTGTTGGCCGGATTGCCGATATTGTAGGCCTCTCCCGAGCGTCCAAACCGCAGGGCACGCACGATGCCATCCACCATATCCTGAACGTGGGTGATCGCCCGCACGGCATTGCCCTCATTGAAAACTGTCAGAGGTTCGCCCGCATGGGCCTGGCGGAGAAATCTGGGAAGCACAAACCCACCCCGGGGTGACTGATGGGGACCGGCCACATTGAAGGGACGCACAATCACTGCGTGCAGATCCTTGACCCGGCAGGTGTTGATGATGGATGTCTCGGCAGCCAACTTGGCAATGGCATATTCAAGGCGTACTGTCGTAACCGGCGGCACGATTTTGGGCGTGGTCTCGGGACAATATCCTCCCTGACCGCCTCCATAGACCTCACTGGTGGAAACATTCAAAAATTTTGCCGCATTCTGGACGCAATAGTCCATGACCAGATAACTGTCCGTCACCACCTGCCGCACCATTTCGCCACTGAACTTCAAGACCCCTGCCGGGCCAACCGGAGAAGCCAGATGGTAGACCTCATCAAATTTGGTTTTGACGCCCCTGGCAAAAAAATTCTGAATGGTCAAAATGTCCCAGGTCAGGTTGGGTCTGTTGCCAATTTTGGAAAAATAGTACTCCAAACTGAGAGGTGAGGTGGAAAGGTCGTCCACCACATGTACCCGATCTTCTTGATCCTGCGTCAGAAGCTCCGTCAAATGTGTTCCCAGAAAACCAAACCCGCCTGTAATCAAAATTGTCTTCACGGTCTTCCCCCGGTAGTACGTGGACGAGATGTCGTCAAAAATTCAGCAATCATTCAAAGCCCATCGC
This sequence comes from Magnetococcales bacterium, assembly GCA_015231175.1. Lineage (NCBI taxonomy): Bacteria > Pseudomonadati > Pseudomonadota > Magnetococcia > Magnetococcales > Magnetococcales bacterium. Next base: position 39,088 of record JADGBZ010000018.1, read on the forward strand.
CATTCAGCGCCTTTCCGGAAAGGGTGTGCCATGAGAAACCTTACACGAAGAATCGACCGTTGACCCCGGCAACTCCAATGAACTAGCATGCTCGGGATCAAAGCTTTCAGGTCGTCGGTTCAGACAGCAGCCATCTTCGCAAAGACAGCGTCGGATTCTAGCATCAGGCACGAAAATGCTCCAGCGGAAAGTCTCTTCACCTCTGGCGTGTGTTTTTCACTGGGCGTGCATGGGGGCCTCAGGGAAGTCGAATGATGGAACGCAGACCACAGCCCCAAGCCTATCGCTCTGTCGGCCTTGCCGGACACAGGTCATTCAGATCTGACAGCGGGTCGTCCGCTGGCCCTGCGGGCCTGTCCACTCCCCCCTTTCTTCTGACTCCACAGAGAAATATTCAACTTTACGCTTTCGTTTTATCCGCGTTGGCCAGTGCAAGCATAGGTTCCTGGGCATTCCTGAATAACAAACCGTTATCTACTGAAGAAAATCTTGTTGGACTGTCTATTATTGTAATATCGCTGTACTATTCATTTAAATGGTACATATCAAGAAAAAAGTTTCTACCTTTCGTTGAGATATACTCTCTTGTCGTTGGAGTCTACTATGGACTCCCTATGATATTTGGCACAAACGATGCGTTTGTCAGCACTTTTGTAACTCAAGAAAACCGTGTTAAAACAGGCCTTGTCGTATTACTCAGCCTCATTATCACTTCTATGTTTTACCGATTAACAGAAAAACCAACCAGACGGGACACGTACAGGACCATCAAGGTCATTCCTCACAGAACTGCCGTCGGAATATTCCAAACATTTCTAGCATTATCGACCATATACAACCTATTATTCGTTCTCGGGGTTGTTCAACCTCTCATAGGCAATTTTCTCGCCACCATGAACATCCTTTCGACAAACGTTCTTGGAACCATCTCCAGTTACATCCTTTTCCGTTTGATCGGCGAGGGCAAGCTGTCGAAGAACCAGGTCTATGGCACGATCATCCTTATTTTCTTTAGCACAATCGTCATTTCCAGCGGACTCATGCTCATCAACATTATTCTGTGGATTTTACCTCCCATCCTTGGGTACACCCTGGGGCACGGACGCATCCCTTTGAAGGTCATTGTCCTTTTGGTGGGCATGATCGCTGTTCTCAGTATTGGCAAAGGAACAGCGCGGAGCATCTATTGGGGAACCCCTATCACCTCCGTTGTTGATATTTTTCAGAGATTTACTGACTGGACCAACATCTCCTTCGTCGCTTTCCAGGCGGAGTCAACCACGAGCACATCCATGCTGACGGACAGACTCAATTTCTCTGGAGTTCTGGGCATGGTTATACAGCGCACGCCTGAAGAAGTTCCTTTTATAGGTGGGACGACCTATGCCATGCTGATCTCCATGATTGTGCCCCGTTTTATCTGGCCTGAAAAACCGGATGGACATGCCGCCACTATTTTTTTAGGAATACACTACGGCATCCACACGCTCAATGAGGTCATCGCGACAAGTATCGGCATAGGTCTTCTGGGTGAATCCTATGCAAATTTCGGAATGTTCGGCATCGTTGTTTTTTCAATCTTCATTGGATGGGTTTTAGGGTACGCCCATCGCGTTGATATCACTGCCCCTCCCTTGTCCATGCGCAGTTTCGTTCTCATCGGACTTTTAAATTCTGTCACAAAAATTGAATTTGCCCTTGTCGAAATCATTATCCCTCTGATACAAATCGGTGTTTTATTGCTTCTGATCTATGGCTGGCTTTTCAGACATCAAAAAAGCAACCGTTAATGGGTATGATGTTTGCGTTTTTGCTATAAAAAACCCAACACTGTTCTACAACAAAGAGTGCCATCATGCCAATTTTACGCTGGACTATGGAAAGAGTAAGCGATCATCTTGTTTTTAAAAGAAGAATGCCTCGGCAATTTGGTGGTCGTCCGATCTATGTGACACCTGGGTCGGCGCTAAAATATTGGAGGTTAGATCTTGGCAGGATCGATCCGGACCTGCTGCGATTTGTCCAAACCTATGTCCATCCTGGCCACCAGGTATGGGATATCGGGGCCAACGTCGGTCTCCTCTCTTTTGCAGCAGCCGGTCTCACCGGAACCCAGGGGGGTGTCCTGGCCATCGAACCGGACACCCGACTGGTGGAAGTGATCAGAAAAAGTCTACGATTACAAGAAAATGCCGATTTACGGCTTGATGTCCTACCTGTTTCGGTAGCCAGCGATCTGGGCATCAGCCATTTTCACATCGCTGCCCGTGGACGCAGTGCCAATCATTTGGCCGTGGCAAAAGGGTCAAGTCAGACAGGTGGCACTTCCACAACATATCCTGTCGTCACCGTCACTCTCGATTGGCTTCTGGAAAAGTATGGAAAGCCTGATATCATCAAAATTGATGTAGAAGGCGCCGAACATTTGGTCATGCAAGGAGGGGAACGTGTTTTGCGAGATGCTCGCCCTGTTTTCTTGTGCGAGGTGTCGGATTTCAACAGCCCTTTCATTTCTGATCTATTCAAGAAAAATCACTATCAAATTTTTGATTGGGAAAAAAATGACAATAAACCAGTTGACCTAGCCCCTTTCAGCACATTGGCCTTACCTCGATAGTCATGCAGCTTTTTTCTGCAAACCCAAATCTTTCATCTCTTCATTAAAGAACCACCGGTCATCGATTCAACAACAGCTTCCCAACAGCGAACGTAACCGCATCAATCAAACCTGGACTAATTTTTTTTGGCGCCCACGAATGTGGCACGTTTTTTTCTAGCATGGTTTCGCAGGTAAACCAAAAATGGGGGCATGATGGTCTGGACTCGGGTGGGGGTGGAATGTGCTTGACAAAACAGGGGGGAAAAAAAAATGGATGCGATTGATCATCATTGAGCTGGCGATCGTGGCCATCATCGTAGGAACCGTATTGCTTCTGTCGGATGCGGATTTGCATATGCCTTTCCGTTATGCGCTTTTTTGATCGGTGGCAATGCGGTGTTTCACCATTTTTTTGCTATTCCGGCTGCCCTGATCGGATCCCTTTACGTGGCTTTGCTGATGGCAGACTTGGCCGTGGCCGTCTTATTTACGCAACCGCCGCGACAAACGGGTGCGCTTTACCAACAGGATCCAGAAAGAGGACACGCCCATACACCCGGTTTTCGGGGTGAGATTTTTACCCGTTACCCCTTTTGGGTCGGCATCAATCGCCACGGTTATCGGGGTGACGAGTGGCGGTTCCATGAATCGTTCCGGGTAGCGGTTTTAGGGGATTCCTTTGTCTTCGGCGAGCCTTTGCCCATTGCAGAGGGGTTTGTCGCCAAAGCTGCGGCAAGATTTGATGATCATGTGGGATATTATAATCTCGGCGTCAGCGGTTACGGTCCAGCGCACCACGAAGTGACTCTGGCCCGGGAGTGCCCGGTCATTCGCCCACGGGCCGTTTACTATATGTTCTACCTGAACGATACCGCATGGGATAATATCCGCGCCGATGCCACCACCATCTTGAATGGACATGTGGTCCATACCATGGATCGTCACGGACACCGTCTGACCAGGGAAACGTTGCTGAAAAAACTGGAAGAAGCCCGTTCGCAGGAGACTCTGTACTGGGCGGATGTTGTACGGTTGCACCATGTGTCGGAATTGATCCTCTCCCGTATCCGCGTAATCGGGAACAAAGGCGACCCCGCTGTCCGTTTTCGCCAAACCACATCGCCGGATCACTCTCCAGAAGATATCGAGCGTGCAGCCCGGATCATCCAAAAAATAGATTTTTTGGCCAGGGAGTGTGGTGCGGATTTCACGATGATCATACTACCCAGCCGATGGGAAGCACGTTTCGGAGTCGTTGAGCCAGCCACGGAGCGCCTTCTTGCTCTTCTCGACAAGGCCAACGCCAAATTGGATCTCCTTGATTTGCGTCGTACAGCCTCGAAAGAGCACGATCTTGGCATGCCGAAGGACGACCACTACAACCCCCAGGCCACAACCTGGGTGGCAGAAGAGATGACCCGACATCTGCTCGTGCGCCATCCTGAACTCCACCCATTTTTGCGCCCCTGATTGGAGCTCATCATGAACCTGCGTCGGCTTTTTGCCTCCATGGCCACGGTCATCGTTACTTTGCTGGTCTCCGCACTGGTCGGCGAAGGACTGGTCAGGATAAAAAATGCCAACCAGAAGAGCTATACCATTGAGATGTGGCGCTACGCCCGAGAACTCAAGCAAATGGATCCTGAACTGGGACATATCCACCAGCGTGGAAAATCGTCTTTGTTGCAAAACATACCCATTTCCATCAACTCCTTGGGCATGCGCGGACCAGAACTACAGTCCGATGCCAGGCCGCGCATTCTGTTGCTTGGCAGCTCCATCACCCTGGCCTGGGGGGTTCCGGAAGAGAAGGGCTCCAGGGCACAACTGGAGCGGCACCTTGGTGGCACCCATCAGGTTTTGAACGCAGCGGTCGGCAATTTTAATTTGCCGCGTTATATCCGTCTGTTCGAGCGGGACTTGCGGCAAATCATCAAACCCAAGATCGTCGTCATCGACTACTTCATCGACGATGCAAAACCCATGGATTCCGCCAGCGGCAATTGGATCATGCGGCACAGTGAGTTTGCTGTCACACTCTACTATATTGCCAGCAAATTGTTGTACGGTAGCCGAGATTTGAGGAGCCTGAAGGAGCACTATGATGCCATTTACGACGACTCCTCAGAGACCTTCCTCTCCTTGAAAGACGCGATGGAACAGATGAACCAGATGTCTCATGACGATGGATTCAAGGTCATTCTGGCACTCATTCCGGATGTACATCAACTGACCCATTATCCCTTTGCTCACATTCATGCCAAAATGTGTCAGCAAGCCCGATCATTGGGGTGGACATGCGCTGATTTTCTTGATGATCTGGGGAAGTTCAGCGGACCGGATCTGTGGACCATTCCTGGTGACCCCCACCCGAATGCCACCGCACACGCCATCATGGCGGAACGTTTGGCAAAAGTGATCAAAGGTTTGTAGAAATGCTTTTCCAGTCTCTGCCATTTTTGGTGTTTTTTGTCACCTTTCTTGTGGCACTGCCTTTGTTTCATGGTTTGGCGCGTTGTATTTACGTCACGGTAGCCAGTTACATCTTCTATGCCTGGTGGGAACCCCGGTTTGTCCCGGTATTGTTGCTGCTGACTCTGTTTGCCCACCATTTCGCCAACCGTGTCCATTTAAACCGCCACCAAAAATGGATTGTCGTCGCCCTGGGTTTGGTGCCCTTGGCACTCTTCAAATACACCAACTTCATTTTGGAAAATTTTGCCCGGTTGAGTGGGTTTGAGATTCATTTTCATGCCGACTGGCGGTTGCCATTGGGCATCTCGTTCATCACGTTTACAGTCATCGCTTATATTTTGGATATTCAGTCCGGGCGCACTTCGCGGGAAGGCCGCTTCTGGTATTCGGCTTTATATATTGCTTTCTTTCCCCATTTGATTGCCGGCCCCATTTTGCGCGCCCGCAAGATTCTGCCTCAGTTGCCACACTTGGGACTGAACCGAAGAGCATTGAAATTTTCCGGCCTTCTCTTCTCCCTGGGTATATTCAAAAAAGTGGTGATCGCCGATCAGATTGCTCCCCATGTGGAACAGGCATTTCGTGGTCTGACAACCTTGACCCAAGGAGAGGCTCTGCTGGCTTTTTATGGTTTTACAATCCAGATTTATTGTGATTTTTCGGGATATTCCGACATGGCGATGGCCCTGGCCCTATTGTTGGGTGTGCGGTTTCCTATCAATTTCAATTCTCCTTATCTCTCTGCGAGTTTCCGGGAATTTTGGCGACGCTGGCACATTTCCCTGTCCCAGTGGCTGCGGGATTATCTATACATTCCTTTGGGTGGGGGGCGAGGTTCCCTGGCACAAACCTTGTTCACCCTCTTCACCACCATGCTGATCGGAGGTCTTTGGCACGGTGCAGCCTGGACCTTTGTCCTGTGGGGTGGTCTGCACGGCTTGTTTCTGGTCGTTGAGGCCGTGGGGCGTCATTGGCGCATTCACCTGCCGCGATGGCTGCGCATTCTGCTTGTGGTTCATGGTGTTGGCGCACTTTGGATCCTTTTCCGTGCCCCGGATGTCACCAGCGCTGCCCGATTAATTCTCAGCGCCTTCTCTCCCGGGGATGTCGGCGCCCTGCTTGCAAACCCTTTGCCCGTACTTTTGATTTTTTTAACCTGGATCTGGCACCCCTACGACAATCCCTCCCGCGTGCGCTGGCTGGCGCACCGTATTCCCTCCCGGATGGCCTACCCTGGGATTTTAATGCTGATTCTTGTTTGCGCCGCAATGACGGTCGAAAATCCGAGCGCTTTTATTTATTTCGATTTTTGACTGCGTGTTATTGCATAACACAACCTGTATTTTTATCTTAGTTATGCTGTCAGTAACCGTATACACAGGGGCGCGTCATGGAAAAACTTCGTTTTTTATTGTCACTTGCCGTCTTAAATATTATCCTGTTCTCTCTTGCGGAAATTGTCGTTCGTGTCGTCGCACCCCAAAATCTTTCGGGCACTTGGAGGATCTATGATTCTGATGGGTTGATGATCAACAAGCCTTTACATTCTGCACGACAACAGGAAAATGGAAGAGTTATCGAATACTCTTTTGGCCCTTTTGGCATAAGGGGTGTGGAAGGGATATCGGATGCCAAAAAAATCCTGGTGGTGGGTGATTCCTATACATTTGGGTTCCTGCTTCCCCAAGATCACACCTTCGTCAACCAATTGCAGATCATGGCTCATGCGGTACATGGCAAAGGAACTGTACAATTTTTAAACGCAGGTGGTGGTGGTTGGGGTGCAGATTCCTACCTCCGTTTTATCGAAAGCTACGGCGACTTGATCAAACCGGATGCTATCCTGGTTTATCTGAACATCAACGACATCAGCAGCAGTATCAGGAATGGTTTTTATCAATTAAAAAACGATCACAATTTTGAACTTGCTTTCCGCCCTCTTCCGGTATCTACAAACATGAAAATTAAAAACATCATGAATGCAGTGCCCGGGTATCAGTGGTTATTGGAGCACAGCCATGCTTTTCAATGGGTTCGAATGTCCTTCTTGAACCGGAAAAAACCGGAACCAGCAGCACATGCCTTTACCATGGCAGCGTCTGATGCTTTGCAGCAGGAGAACATTCCGCAGGTCGATGCGGCACGGTTGGGAAATGCCATCTTTGTGCGCCTGAAAAGTTGGACCGACCGGCGCAATCTCCCCTTATTGGTTCTGACGCCTGGGTTTTTTGATCCAGAGGTGGACACCCGAGGCGGGGATCACTCCTTTTTCATACAATCCCGAACCTTTTTTCAGCAGGTTGGAGTATCTTACGAGGATCTGTATCCATACGTATTGGGCTCGCACCAAAAAGAGCAGGCAAAGCTCAGGATTCCAGGCGACGGACACCCCAACGCAGACGGTGCTTCTCTTATTGGGCGGGCCAGTTGGCCATTTGTCAATACCATTCTGCTGGGCCACCGGGCTTCGACTGTGCCAAAATAGTTTGTGAGATAAACGTTTCCTGCAAGCCCCCTTTCAGGAGGGCCTTTTCATGGTCAGTTGGTTTTTCTCGGGGGCACAGCCAAAACGAAGGTCGGTGCCCTTTTCTTTCAACAATGTCTGGACCAGTGAAAGGTCGGCAATCGCCAATAAATTTTTTTGTCCCATGCCCTTAAATAGCTTAAACGGATGCAAAGTGTTCATGCCTGGATCGAACTCATACAAATGATAGCCAAAACCCAGTAAATAATTTTTGACGGTTTCGGCACCAAGAACATTGCCGTGACCCAGATTTTCATTGAACTCCAATTGTATGGAGACAATTTTTTGCTCGGAAAGAAAATTTTTTGCGCCTTCCAGCACAAAATATTCACCTCCCTCCACATCAACTTTAATCAGATCTATTCTTTCAATATGGTGTGTTTTTGCGTAGTTATCCAAAGAATCCACTTTAATGCTCACTGTCTTTTCCGGTCCATCTTCCACTTCAACACCATTGAAAGGGATGTGATTTTCCATGTCTTTGCCCACGGTAAAAGTCTTGACACCTGGTTCGTTCCAGAGGGCTTGTCGTTCAATATGCACCATGTCCAAACGATTGAGAATAATTTGCTGTCCCAACCTGTCGAAATTGACTTGATCTGGTTCAAAGGCAAAAATTTGCCCCTGGAAACGCAAGCAGGTCGAGGCCCACAAGGTATAGATGCCAATGTTAGCCCCCACGTCGACGACGACGTTTCCGGGTCGTAGAAAATTTTTTATAAACAAAAAATCGGACCAATCCATGACAGAATTGTAAGCCAGGAACATGGACTCCCGGGAGTCAGAATAGAACCAAGCCTCGCAACTATCCCAAACTCTGTGCGTCCATGGCCGATGCAGCAGACGCTTACGTATATGCCAGTCGACAAAACGCAGCAGCGCTGAAACAGGCTTCTTACGATTATAAGGATGTTGATAAAGAAAGCACAAGAGTCTGATCAGTTTCATGTTTCTCTATTTTCTCTTATAAAAACGCGACCGTCCTACAAAGAATATTTGCCATCACACCCACCCCCTTGCCTCTGTCGGCAGCCAAGAGGCTGAACTCGGCGCCGACTGTACCACTTGTCAAACCATTTATCCAGAAATGATCCCGATGAACGATGATAACCAATTTTCATCATGACCGCCGTGTTACTTTCCCGTATCATGGTGGCGAGAATAACCGACGCTGATTGCACGAGCTCACCATGAAATTCATTGACCCCAGAATCGACTTTGCCTTCAAAAAAATCTTCGGCAGCGAGGATGCCAAGGATATCCTCGTCAGTTTTTTGGAGAGCCTCCTGGAGCTGGAAGGGGAACGCCGCATTGCCGAACTGACGATCCTTGATCCCTTCCTGGCCCCGAAGATCAAGGAGTTGAAATATTCCATCCTGGACGTGAAGTGCCGGGATCACCGGGGGGTATCCTACATTGTCGAGATGCAGGTCCAGAAGGTGGCCGCCTTCCTGAAGCGAATCCAG
>JADGBZ010000019.1 GCA_015231175.1 Magnetococcales bacterium
GGTGGTGGTGTGACCGACTTCTTCGTGGCGGAGGGTGGAGAGGCAGGGGCGGGTTCGGAATGGGTACGGGTTGCGGAGTGGTCAGCCTCATGCTTTCCAGCCAGGGCGAGCAGGCTGAGGAGGACGGCTGGGGTCAGGAAAACCTGCATCTGAAGTTTCCAGAGGTGAGGCAAAATCAGCAAAAACCACAATGGCAGCATGGTCCATCCCCGCAATGGAAATATGGTCTGTAGATCGCGTGTACCTTTCAGGAACAGCCACTATTCAGCACCCGGCAACAAACCGGGGTCCAGGGGGCTGGCTCCCTGCCAGGGCCTTGGACAGAAGACTGGTGGGGTTCGGGGCGAAGCCCTGTCCAAGGCTTTCATGTTCAGGCTTTTCTTGCAAGGGTGCTGAATGGTTGCCAGGCACATTAATCTTTACATGCGTCGTTGAAAAGTAAAAACTCTCCCCCTGCGATCGATCACCCTGGCGGGGATTATACTTGACGACGGAGAGGAAAGCGGGAAGAATCGGCTGATGGGTCGATTAGAAAAGATTGGGTTGCATATGGGATTTTTTTGGGTTAAGAAACCCTTGATTGCCATTTCAGAACTTTATGATGTTCTGATATGCTAATAAATCAACTTATGAACGATTAATTCTCCTTCTACCAATCGCTTGTCCAAAAACCACAAGTTTTCAAAGGGAGTCGCTGCATGAGTGTCAAAAACGATGCCCAAAGGATGGCGTTGAATACCCCTCTCTTGGACCAACTGGAGTCAGGTGGCTGGCCCAGCTTTGTCACGGATCTGAAAGCGTATTCCAACAAGCGGCCCCAGGTCGGGCAGTTGTTGAACCAGCTCAACGAGTCGTATGAGAACCGCTGGAACTACTGGATCGGCACGGTTCTGAACGTGCCTGGTTACGGTGGCGGCGTGATTGCCCGTCTCTCCCAGAAGGCCGACAAATATCCTGATCTGGCGCAATTTCACACGGTGCGCATCATTGAGCCGCCGGGTTGGGTGTACAACACCAGCAAGTTGCGCGAATTGGCGGATGCCTCCGAAAAGCATGGCGCGGGTATTCTTCAGCTGCATGGCATGAGCGGCGATGTGCTGTTGTTGGGATTCGACAACGACCAGTCCATGTCGGTTGCCGAGGAGCTGATGGAAAAAGGTTGGGACATCGGGGGTTCCGGTGGTGCCTTGCGGACTTTGCAGTGCTGCGTTGGTCAGGCCCGTTGTGAGATGGCCTGTTACGACACGATGAAGGTCACCAAGCACCTGACCGACACCTTCATTCATTATCTGCATCGTCCGGAGTTTGTCTACAAGTTCAAATTCAAGCTCTCCGGCTGCGCGAACGATTGCGCCAACGCCATGATGCGTTCCGACATGCCGATCATCGGAACCTGGCGTGGAGAGATGCAGGTCAATCAGGGCAAGGTGAAAGAGTACGTGAAGGCCAAGGGCCGCGCCTACGTCATCGACAACGTGATCACCCGCTGCCCCACCAAGTGTATCTCCCTGAAAGACGATGACACCCTTGCCGTGGAGCATCAGGATTGTGTGCGTTGTATGCACTGCATCAACGTGATGCACAAGGCCCTGAAGCCTGGCAAGGACAAGGGCGTGACCATCTGCATGGGTGGCAAACGGACCCTGAAGATTGGTGATACCATCGGCATCATGATTGTTCCCTTCATGAAGTTGGAGACCGATGAGGATCTGGATAAGTTGACTGAGTTTGTCGAGCGGGTGTGGGAGTTCTGGAATGACAACGGCATGGATCACGAACGGGTAGGGGAGTTCATCGCCCGTGTGGGTCTGTCGACGTTCCTGGCTGGTATCGGGATTGAACCGGATGCCCGCATGGTGATGCGCCCGCGCAGCAGTCCCTATATCAAGTTCGAGGAGTTGGCTCCGAGCCGTTTTGGTGGTGAGCAGACCAAGATGCCCCCGGTCTGGAACAAAGAGCCCGAAACGACCGAAGCTGCCCAGGCCCAGCGGTAATCCACATCCCAGACTTTTGGAGCGATGACGGACATGAGCGAAACAAAGATGGCGCCCCGCGATCAGGGCGCACCTGATTACAAGATCAACCTGCATCCGGTCATGCTGAAAAACTATGGCAAGTGGGATTATCACGAGCGGGTGCGCCCGGGCGTGTTGGTCCATGTGGCCGAGAATGGGGAGAAGATTTGGACCATTCGCGCCGGTTCTCCCCGCACCCTGAGTGCGGACAAGGTGCGGGAGATTTGTGCGGTCGCCGACAAGTACTGCAAGGGGTATTTGCGGTTTACCACCCGGGCCAATGTCGAATTTTTGGTGGATGACGAATCCCTGATCCAGCCGTTGATCGACGAAGTTGAAAAGGGGAGCCTGAAGTTCCCCGTCGGTGGTACCGGGCCGTCGGTTTCCAACGTTGCGCACACCCAGGGCTGGATGCACTGCAACCTGCCCGGTTCGGACGCAGCCGGTTCCGTGAAGGCCCTGCTCGACGAGTTGATCGAGGACTTCAAGAGCGAGCGGATGCCCAACCGGGTTCACATCTCCTCGTCCTGTTGCCAGATCAACTGCTCCAGCCACGCCGATATCTCTGTGATCGTGCAGCATCATCATCCACCGCGGATCAACCACAGCAACATGCAGATTTGCGAACTGCCCAAGGTGGTCGCGATCTGCCCGGTGGCTGCCATTCGTCCCGCTGTGGTCAACGGGCATGAATCGGTGGAGGTGGTGAAGGAAAAGTGCATGTATTGTGGCGCTTGCCACGGCCAATGCCCGAGCATGGAAATCCGCGATGCGGAGACCGACACCCTCTCCATATGGGTTGGCGGCAAGACCTCCAATGCCCGGACTCCCCCCACCCTGATGAAGCTGGCGGTGTGGGGCCTGCCCAACAATCCGCCCCGTTGGCCGGAGGTGGGCCAGGCAGTGCGGACCATCCTGGACGCTTACAGGAAGGGTGGCAAGGCCTATGAGCGTGTGGGAGAGTGGATTGAGCGGATTGGTTGGCAGCGGTTTTTCGAGGTGACGGGTTTCCCCTTCACACGCTACCACATCGAAGACAGCTCTGATGCCCTCCTGACGTTCAACCGGTCCACCATGGTTCGGATCTGACGGTCTTTTTGTCGTCACCAGGTTAAAAGGAACCGCACGCATGCAGACCAGTATTTTACAGGAAGGACTTTCTCGGGACCAGGTGGCCGACCTCCTCAAACCCTTTGCGGGTGAGGAGGTTGTGGTTCGCAACGGTGCGAGTTGGAAATGTCCCACTTATGTTCAACGTCAGCCCCCCTGTCGGCACGAATGTCCTTCCAGTGAGGACATTCGTGGGTATCTTACCGTCATTGCCCAGGCCCAGATGTTCAAAAGGTCCACGGATGAAGCCTTGGACGAAGCCTGGTACCTCCTGACGGACAAAAACCCCATGCCGGCGACCCATGGTCGTATCTGTCCGCATCCATGCGAGACTGGATGCAATCGGCAGCACAAGGAAGATGGATCCGTGGCCATCAACAACATGGAACGGTTCATTGGCGACCACGGCCTGCGCCGCAAGCTCAAATTGAAAAAGCTTACCGAGGAGAAAACCCGCCGCAAGGTTGCCGTGATTGGCGCCGGTCCGACGGGGCTCTCCTGTGCCTATCAACTGGCCCGCCGGGGCCACTCGGTCACCATCTTCGAGGCTTTCGAGAAGACGGGTGGCATGCTGCGGTACGGGATTCCCCGCTACCGTTTGCCGGATGATGTTCTTGATGCCGAAGTCCAGAACATTCTTGATCTGGGCGTCGAGTTGAAGCTCAAGACCCGTATTGGCAAAGATGTCTCCTTTGAACAGATTCGTCGGGATTTCGATGCTGTTTATCTGGGTATCGGCGCCCACAAGGGGAGCAACCTGGGTATTTCTGGTGAAGAGGGTGCTGCCAACGTGTTTACCGGCGCATCCTTCCTGAACCGGGTCAACACCGGCGCCAAAATTGAGGTGGGCAGCCGGGTGGTGGTCATCGGTGGTGGTGACAGTGCGGTCGATGCGGCACGTGTCTCCCTTCGTCTGCAAGCCGAGTTGGAAAAGGCCCAGGACACCGGCGACGAGAAGGCCATGTTGGCTGCGGAACAGGCCTATGACAAGGAGGTCCACAAGGAAGAGGGCACCCACATGACCGCCAAGATTGCCGTGGATTCGGCACGGGCGTCCTTGCGGGTTTCCAAGTATTCCGAAGTGACCATCCTCTACCGCCGTACCAAGAACGAGATGCCGGCCATCGCCAAGGACGTGGTGGAGGCTGAACACGAGGGCATCAAGTTTGAGTTTTTGGCTGCGCCCAAATCCCTGATTCGGGAGGGTGGGCGTGTTACGGCGATCGTTTGCCAGCGGATGCAGTTGGGTAAACCGGACAAGTCAGGTCGGCGGAGTCCGGAGCCCATCCCGGGAGATGAGTTTACCCTGCCGGTGGACACGGTCATCGTTGGCATTGGTCAGGTGCCGGAGTTGGAAGGCGAACTCTCTGCGCTTGCCAACAAGTGGGGGTGGGTCACGGCCTCCACCTCCATGCAGACCGAGCAACAGGGGGTTTTCGCCGGTGGCGATGTCCTGGGGCTTGGTATCTCGACGCGCTCGGTGGGGCAGGGTCGAATCGCTGCGCAGGCGATCGATGCCCAGCTCCTTTCCAAACACTATTCACCTCCAGCCAAGGGCAGGCCTGTACGCCAGACCGACATGCGTCTGGATTTTTACAAGGCCATGCCGCGTAACGAAGAGGCGCAAATCCCGGTCGATGAGGCCACCCAGGGGTTCCAGGAGATTTTTTCCACTCTCTCCACGGAACAGGCCCTGACCGAGGCGAAGCGATGCATGAGCTGTGGGCAGTGCTTCGTTTGCGACCGGTGCCGCATTTTCTGTCCGCGTGAGGCGATTTCCCGTGATCTGAAACGCCCCAAGGGACAGGTGATGCATACGGATTACACCCGCTGCAACGGTTGCCATGTATGCAACATGGCGTGCCCTTGTGGTTACATCCAGATGGGTATGGGTCTGTAACCGGTTGAACAGGCATCACAGAAGAGCAGGATAATCCCATGCCGGGTTTCCCAATCCCGGCATGGGATCTCTTTATCTAATATATGTTATTAAAAACAAACTCTTGCGTGCGACAGAAAAATAGATGCTTCCCTTAGGAAATCAATTTGTTATCTTGTGAGGGGCTTGCAACCGCCTTATTGTCCCAATTGGAGTCCGAACATGACATCGTCCGATGAAAATAACAGAGTCTTCGACTTCCTGGACCACTCCACACACCTGGAAGGGGATCGTCTGGTTGGGGAGTACCAGGGTTTGCGTTTGTTCAGCCACTTTCAGTCGGTATTCAGCCTCGCCCATCAGCGGCAGGTCGGAGTCGAGGCCATCTTCAGTGGTATCGATCCGGGCAAGCCGGATGAGGGGACACTGACATCCTTCAACGTCTTCTCCAGAATTCCGCCGGAAGCTGTGGTGCCGATGGATCAGCTTCGCCAGTATCAGCATTTCAGGAATTTTGTCGGCGCCAACATGAAAGATCGTTGGCTCTTCATCAACCTTCATCCGAAGATTTTGATGAGTCAGGGGGGGCAGGATATTGAATTTCTGGGCGACCTTTTGCAACATGTTGGCCTGAAACCCCATCAGGTTGTCGTTGCCTTGCGGGAGCACTCGGATGTCGGCAGTGACAAGATCGTCCGCACGATGGAAGGCCTGCGCAAACTGGGCACCCTGATTGCGTTTGATGACTACAGCTCCGGTATTGGCAATCTGGACCGTCTTTGGACCCTGCGTCCGGATATCGTCAAGCTGAAGCACAACTTTATTGAAAATGCCATGCAGCATCCCCAGGCCATGCGCATGCTGAATAAGTTGGTCTCCCTGATTCACGCCTCGGGCTGTCTGGTTTTGATGGAAAAGATCGAGACTGCCGATGAAGCCGTCGTGGCGATGGAGACCAGCGCCGATTTTGTCCAGGGGCACTTTTTTGGCGGCGCCCATCCCCGGCCCATGCGCAAGGATGTTCGTTTCAGCAGCGGATTTTTTGCCGACCTGGCGGAAAAGCACGAGCGTATCCTCGTTCGCCGAACGCGGAACCTCAAGACCGATCTCTCCGATTTGACCAACGACTTCATGGATTGTGCCTGGGGTATCGCTGATGGCGGATCCATCGATGATGCTGGCCAGGCTATCCTGCAACGGCGGCGGACTGAGCGGCTTTATCTTCTCAATGAGCATGGCGTCCAGGTTGGTGAGCACATATACGGACATCACCAATCGGCCCACAACGATCCCCGTCATCTCCCCCTTGAGGATTCGATGGGCTCCACGTGGACCCGGCGTGCCATCTTCACTGATGCCATTCGCCACCCCTCCATTGTGCAGACTTCTGCGCCCTTCCGCTCTATTTCCAGTTTGAACACCTCTGTCACCCTGTCGGTTTCGGTGCGTATTGGTGGCAAGTTGCATGTGCTTTGCTGCGACGTGCGCTGGGATGAGGGTGTTGTGGAAAATGGTTGAGGGGTGCTGTTTTAAAGACCAGGTTTTGTAGTTCCCGAGGCTTTGGTTTGCCCGGGATTTGGAAATGGACCCTAAGTGCGCCAAGGGGGGAGTGAGTATCTCTCCAACTTGGACCTTGGGGTCTTTTTTTTGTCCAAGCTTTTTTTGAAGGATTCCGGTTTGTTGCTGAAGGTTATAACCTGCGGAACCGGCAATAAATAAAACTTTGCTTTTTGTTTTTGGGCGTCGTGTGAATCTCCGGGATCGATTCCAGCAGCTCGAAATGGGGACCGAGTTCGCGTGACAGCGATTTGGGTGTATAGCGAACGGTCTCGAGGTTGCTGCATTTTTCGGGTCCATCCACGGAAAAGGTGGCGATGATGACATGGCCGTTGGGTTTGACGTGTTCTTCGAGGCTGGCGATATAAGCGCGACGTTGGTCGCTTTGGGTGAAAAAATGGAAGACGGCCCGGTCATGCCAAAGGTCAAAGGGGCCCGGGCTGTCAAATCGAATGACATCGGCCTCAATCCACTCCACCTCTCTTTCCCGGTCCATAAGGCGCAGGCGGGCGTTTTCCAAGGCTACGGATGAGATATCCAACACGGTCAGGTTTTGATAACCGGCTGTCAAAAGGTGATCCACCAGCGTCGAAGCCCCTCCGCCCACATCGATGATGGCTCCATCCTCGTTCATCGCGGTATTTTCAATCAAGGTCATGGACGTCAGCGGGATTCTTTGGTACCAACTTGTCTCGGTAATCTTTTTTTTGCCGTAGATTTTTTCCCAATGCGCTTTTCTGTCCATGTGATTCCCCCTCTGTCAAGGGTGTTGGATGGCTATGACTTGCTGCCGTCCTGCTTTGGGCCGGGATCGACAGGTGAACCCTTTTTAGAACGCCAACGCAGGGTCATCCTATCTCCTTTAACCTCCCAGGAAAGCATTTGATTGAAGAATTGTATGCCCAGGAGGGCCGTGCGCATGGGGGCGCCGTTTATGTTGGCCGTGACCCCCTTCATGTGCAGATCTCCCAGCCTGAACTCTTCCAGCACCACGGTGGCAACTTGAAGGTTGCCACGGGTTGTGGGAAGGGTTTGATCAAAGTTTAAATTTTCCGGACGGAATCCAAGTTTGCGCGCTGTTCGGGGTGGCAGCACAATGCCGGATGATGCGGTATCGATCAGGAAACTGACGGGTTGCTTGTTGATCAGGGCTTCCATGTAGAAGTGTCCGTTGGTTGCCCGGTAGAGGGTTGTGGAGGCGGATTGTTCATCATAGCCAAAGCGGGGTATCAGACTGGCCATGACGTGGTCCATCAGGTGGTGAATCTCCGTTCTGAGGGCCAAACCGGCTCCAAGGCACACGACGATGGACCACCATATCGTGTTTCGTTGTATTTTTCTGAACAATTGCTTCACAGTGTTGGAGGCCAGCAACCAACCCGCCACGATGGCCAGAACCAACGGACCGCCCAGGGAAGTGTGCAGGTCGTGACCTGACAAGGGGCCTACAAACAAAGTGTGGCCGAACAGGACAATCGCCACCAGGGGTCCGGTAAAAATCAGGAACCTGAACCAGGACCAGTTTGTCTTGTCGTTGTTTTGCGGGGCATGGGCGTGTTTGTGGCGCATGCGTTTCAGGTAGCAGGGCTGATCCTTGGGTTGCCTGGCGCCAAGCGCGACGATGGGTATGGGGTCCGGTCCTGGTGTCATGGTCGATCCGATCCTTGTTCAGGAGGTCATCCTTATTGTTTTGCCTCAATTTTTGCCCAGGAATCACGCAGGGTGACGGTGCGGTTGAATACGGGCTTTCCGGGGGTCGAGTTTTTGGTATCGACGCAAAAATATCCGAGGCGTTCCAATTGGAAGCGGCTTCCGGGCGTGGCGAGGTCCAGGGAGTTTTCCATGGGGCACGTTGGCAGGGTGTGCAGTGAATCAGGATTCAGGGAGTCCCGGAAGTCTTTCTCTTCCCGGTCTTCGCCAGGGTTGGGTTTGCTGAACAGGCGGTCGTAGAGACGGATTTCGTGCCGGACGCAATGTCGGACCGACACCCAGTGGATGACCCCTTTGACTTTGCGTCCCTCCGGGTTGGCATTCAGGGTGGTGGGATCCAGGGTGCAATGCAACGCGACGACGACGCCGGTGTCAGGATCTTTGGTGACCTGATGGCAACGGATCACGTAGGCGTGGCGCAGACGCACCTCTCCGTGCAGGGCCAGGCGCTTGAATTTGGGGGGTGCGATCTCTCGGAAGTCGTCCCGCTCGATATAGATGTCGCGACTGAACCCCAAGGTCCGGGTGCCCATGTCGGGATGATTGGGGTGGCAGGGGACTGTCAGCATCTCCTCCTGTCCATCCGGATAATTGTCGATGATGACCCGGATCGGGTCCAACACGGCCATGGCCCGGGGGACGCTCTCTTCCAGGTCGTCGCGCAAGCAGTTTTCCAACAGGCTCATCTCCACCTTGTTGGGGGCTTTGGTAATGCCGATGCGATGGCAAAATTCTCTTATGGATTCTGGTGTATAACCGCGTCTGCGCAAGCCGGAAATGGTTGGCATGCGGGGGTCATCCCAGCCGCTGACCACTTTGGACACCACCAGCTCGTTGAGCAGGCGTTTGCTCATTACTGTGTATTCCAGGGAGAGCCGGGAAAATTCAATTTGCCGGGGGTGGCATGGCGTGGACAGTTGATCCAATACCCAATCATACAGGGGGCGATGGTCCTCGAACTCAAGGGTACACAGGGAGTGGGTGATTCCCTCCAGGGCGTCTGACAGGCAGTGGGTATAGTCGTACATGGGGTAGATGCACCACTGATCGCTGGTTTGATGGTGTGATGCATGGATGATTCGGTACAAAATGGGATCCCGCATGTTGATATTGGGGGAAGCCATGTCGATACGGGCGCGCAGCACATGTGCCCCATCGGGGAATTCGCCGGCCCGCATGCGGCGGAACAGATCCAGATTCTCTTCCACGGAGCGGTTGCGGTAGGGGCTGTCTTGTCCGGGTTCTGTCAGGGTTCCACGATACACCCGGATTTGTTCCGCGCTGAGACTGCACACATAGGCTTTGCCTGCCATGATCAGGGCTTCTGCATAGGCGTAGATTTGGGGAAAATAGTCCGAGGCAAAATAGCGCCGTTCTCCAAATTCAAAGCCGAGCCAACGGACATCCTCCTCGATGGAACGGATATACTCCGGTTCCTCCCTGGTGGGGTTGGTATCGTCAAACCTGAGGTTGCACTTTCCCCCCGGATTTTCCTGGGCAACTCCAAAGTTGAGGCAGATGGATTTGGCATGCCCGATATGCAGGTAGCCATTGGGTTCGGGTGGAAAACGGGTCACAACCTGGGCATGTTTGCCACTCCGCAGATCTTCGGCCACGATGGCCCGAATGAAATCGATCGGTTTGGCCTCTTCCGGTTTTGCCATGGGGACTCACTCCACTCCTTGATTGCTGGCGCTCCTGATGGGGAACAACTTCCGGTAAAATATACATTTTGTGCAGCCTCGCCAACCCTTTTTCCCACCGCAGGCGACAATCTGTGTCAGTATCATGACGATCGTCAAAAACTCAACACGCAAACGCCGTGGAGGCGTGGCATCGGCTGTGGTTGAGGGCCTTCCATTCGTGTTTTTGAAGATTGGCGACCTTTGGCCCGAAAATTGCTCTAACCCTGACGACTGTCCATTTTGCCCCAGAATTGGCTGTAAATGACGTAAATAAATATAAAACGGAAAGGTTGCAAACATGTCCACACAGACTGTCGATCTTGACAAGTTGGCCAAGGTCTTGAATTTGACCTTCGCTGACCGGGAGGGTGAAGTTCTCAATGCAACCCGTATGGCCATACGGATGTTGAAGAATGCCCGCATGGATTTTAACGATATTTTTCGGCTGTCACAGGGTTCTCCCCGGGTGGAGCAGGAGCAGGCATTGACGGTGCAAGGCGTTCGCAAGGAGTACGATGCGTTGATCGAGTCGCTGCATCGCGACTACGCCATGCGCATCGCCTCCCTGAACAGGAGGATTGCCCAGATGAACCAACAACCCTCTTCGCAACAAGCTGCCCCCGCTGACGTAAAGAGCAAGGAGTATCAAGAGGAGATCAATGCCTTGCGTCGGCAGGTTGAGTGGTGGAAGGCGAGGAACAATCAGCAACTGGAAAAAGCCCAGGAGAAACACCGTCGCGAGATTGACCACCTCAATCGAAGGCTCGACTTTTGGCGCAACTTTGCCACGGCGCAACGCGCATAAGCATCATGGCGAATACCAGGGCTGCCATGGCTGTGGCTGACGTTGGGTGCAGCCAAGCCATGGAGAGCCCTGGAGTGTGTACGTTGAGGGGGCGTCAGCATCCGTGGACGCGGTCGCTCAACTCGGCGAGGGCGCGTTCCATATCGCGCAGTTCCTGTTCTTTGAGCGTGACATCGGTTTTGACCAATTTGATGGTGTCGGCGATAAAATGGCGTATCACCTCCTGGCGGGGACCGGGGGGGATATCATGCAAACGTTCCACAAAGCTCTGCAGCTGTCCGCGTGCGGTGTGGATGGAGAGTTCGAGCTGGACGGTTTTTTGCTGCCGTTCCAGGATTTCGTCACGCACCTGAGCCAATTTCAGTTGTTGGCCATGGTCGAAATCCCGGGCGCGCCGATCCAGATAGATCTGGTAGGCGCTTTGGAAGCGTGCCCAGAGGCGTTCGTCTTCTTCGTCTCCCGTTGAAGGGATACCGCGCAGTTGGTTCATGATACGCCGCAACGTTTTGCCGGTGGTCCGCCAGTCCTGGGAATGGATCAAGCTTTCAGCGGTACGTACCAGCATCTCTTTACGGACACGGTTGATCAAGCGGAGCTTGTGATTTTCCCGATTCTGTTCTTCCATGGGTGCCGTGCTCTATTGATGGGTGGCGTTGAGTTCTTCTTGCAGGGCGTTGCGGTCGAACCACCAATCCCCCATGACCATGACTTCCAGCCCATCGATGACTTTGGACAGATAAAAGTCCGGTTCATTCAGGCGGTTGGCAACGACCCAATCCTGAAACGCCTGCTCTCCCTCGGGAACTTTTTGGGATTCACAGATCAGGTGCAACATCTGCTGAGCCTGGGCGACGGCAAACTCACGGCCTGCGTCATCTCCCTTCCGGTGGCGGGCCAAAAAATAGGCCAGGGCGCCCATGGGACCGGCGAGTTCGTGTTGTGGTCCGATGGTCATGACGACCTCCCGCAAAGCCGTTACCACAGCGATGGCGGCAACGTTGCTTTTGAGGGCCATCCAGGCGCGCTGTGCTGCCGCCTTGTGGGTATGGGGAAAGCGCCGGCTTGTGGAGAGATCGGTCAAGACCTTGAGTGCTTCTTCCCAGTTGCGCTTTTCACTGCACTCGGTCAGATAGAGGATTTTTTCCTGCCACGGAGTCTCTGGAGGGGCACTCAGCCCGGGGGGAGGGGAGGGCATGGAAATAGAGATGGGGAAGGTTTTTTTGGATTCTGTAGTTCCAGACATGACCAGATCACCTTTCGGATGCCTGAGAGAACAACTCAGGAGCCTGATGGCGTAGGAGATAGAGTTCGGCGGTGATGATTGGTGCATCGACACGTTTGGCGCGGTGAAGCCGCTTCGCGACCAGAGGGATTAAACGTTTTCTTTGACTGTCCGTCAATAACGAAAATTCATTGCCATCCAGGATTTGGGCAACTTGAGCTTCCAGGCGGGCCATCCGTTCCGGGGTGTCCAGCGCAATGGATTGTTGGGTCATGGGGTCACGTTTCGTTTTCAGTGTGGTTTGCCAAGCCACCAGGGCGGTGGTGCCGACGAGGGATCAAACAGCCAGTCATCGGAGCCGACCAGTGACTCCAACAAATGGTTCAAGGCGGGCAAGAGCTGGTTGACATCGTGCCACTGTGGGTCACTGAGCCAGGCATCCAACTCCTCGGGGGGAATTTCCCGGGCATCGGCACAGGCGGCCAACAGGAGGAGGGCTTTGGCGCGCTCCTCGGAGTTGGGCAGTTCGTTGCCTTTGCAGCGCAGCAGGAGGAGGGGGGCGCCCGCTGCGATCAACAACCCGCCGGGTGATTCCGGCCCCAATTCGTTGAGCATTTCGGCGCAGCGATTCAGCAGGACATCAGGGGTGACAGGTACCCGCAACGCCAGCCACAAGGCTTGTGCCCGACCTGGGCGGATGGCATCCTTGTCGATGAAGGCGTGGTTGTTCACCACGGTGACCAGATCCGACCAGGCGTCGGCGCGTTCCAGTGCGGTGATGGCCTGGAGGTTCAAGCGGATGGCCTCGTCATAATCCTTGGCCTTGAAGGAGACGAAGGCCATATTGGCGAGGGTGTTGGCCATGCCCTCCAGGTCTCCCTGGCTTTCGCGCAGCTCCATGGCGTGGCGAAACAGAACCATGGCACGCTCCGCATCGTCGGTATGGACGGCCAGAAGGGCCATTTGGTGAAGCGTGGTCGCTTCGCCAGGGTTATCCCCGCAACCCTGATAACCCTCCAGCGCCTGCCGGTAAAAATTCAAGGCGCCTTCATGATCTCCCTGCATGGAGGCCTGATTGCCTTGTTTCAGGAGCCATTCGTTGGGGTCGTGGTCTTGGTTCATGGTGGAGTTTCGCTTTCTGGAAAAGGATCCCGGTGTGGCAGGGGGTTGCGGTCAGCTCGGAATGACCGGAGAATCTTCGATCAGGAGGGTTTCCAGGTGACCACCCAGATAGATGACGGTTCCTTGTCGGCGGAGTTGTGTTTGATCCGTAAACTCGAACGTATAGACACGCTGGATGCACATCTGGCCGGAGGCGTTACGGCGGAGGCCCAGGTAGCTGATTGCCACCGTGTCATCCAGGAGTTGGATGGCCATGTCGTCACACACCCTTTGGGCCAGGAGCAGGGTGCGCTCCCTCGCCTGCATTTGAAAATACCAGACGACAACGACCAGGAGTATGCAAGGGATGAGCACGGATTCAGTCACGCAGCGACCCATGGGCAAATCATATGGTTGGCACGGATGATGCCGGGCATTTGAGATATTGTCATGGGGCCGTTGCCGTGGGGCGCCCATCCAGATCCCTCCACGGTACATCGAACCCACGAGAAAGACAAAAGAAAAATGATGCTCCGGCTGGTTTTGGTGATGACAATCTGGACGTATGGGCTGTCGGCCATGGCGGAAGATGCCGTGGATCATGCGCGGCAGCGCATCACCCTGGCCATGACCGAGGAACCCCCGGGTCTCAACAGCATGAAGGCGACGGACCAGGTGAGTTTTTTTATCCTCAACCATATTGGTGAAGGGTTGGTGCGCTATGGTGAGGGGAACCGTCTCGAGCCGGGAGTGGCGGAAAGCTGGCATCTGGACGAACAGAGCGCCGTGTTTCATTTGCGTCCGACGGCCCGTTGGAGTGATGGCCGACCAGTCACGGCGCATGATTTTGTCTTTGCCTGGCGGATGGTCGTGGCCCCGGAAACAGCGTCGGAATACGCCTTTTTTCTCTATCCTGTCCGCAACGCCCGGGAGATCAACATTGGGCAACAACCTGTCAGCAATCTTGGCGTCGTCGCCCTGGATGATCACACCCTGCGGGTTATCTTGGCCAGGCCATGCAGCTATTTTTTGCGTCTGACCGCCTTTGGCACCTATTTCCCGGTTCGGGAGGATTTTTTTCGCAGCCGGGGCGAGCGCTATGCAGCCGATGTCTCCGACCTGCTCGCCAACGGTCCCTTTCGCTTGACGCGCTGGGTCCATGGAGCCTCGTTGCGCCTGGAACGCAACGAACTGTATTGGGGTCGGGAGCAGGTCAATCTGCGGGAGATCGATATTCCCTTCATCACCTCCAACCCGGCTACGCTTTTCAACCTTTTCCGGGATGGCAAAATTGCCATGGCCGGCCTGGATGCGGAAACCTTGCAGGAGGCTTTGCGACGCCGGTTTCACTTGCGCCGTTTTGCTGACGGGTCGGTGTTTTTTCTGGAATTCAATTTTCGACCGGACCGGGTGACCCGCAATCTGAATCTACGCAAGGCGATGCAGTTGGTGTTTGATTCATCCGAGCTGGTCAACAAGGTGATCGGACTGCCTGGCACTTTGCCGACTCCTTCCCTTTTTCCGACCTGGCTCAAGGGGGTCAAACAAACGTTCCGGGAGGAGTTTCCGGTTCCCGAGATGCACCGGGATACGCATCTGGCCCGGGAGCATCTGGCCATGGCCAGGAAGGAACTGGGAGTGACCGCCATTCCTCCCCTGGTGTTCCTGACCGGGGACAGCGACAGTTCTGCCAAGGAAGCTGAATATTTTCAGTATCTTTTTAAACGTGAACTCGGCTTGCATTTGCGTATTGATCGCCAAACCTTCAAGCAACGTTTGGCCCGCATGAGTGCGGGGCAGTTTGACATCACCTCGGCGGCTTGGGGGCCCGATTTTGATGACCCCATCACCTTTGGCGATCTTTTTGCCTCCTGGAATCAGAACAATCGAGGGCGTTATGTCAGTGCTGTTCTTGACCGGTGGGTGGATGTGGCCAGGGATGAGCTTGATCCTGCCCTGCGCATGCAAGCCTTTGCCGGCATTCAGGAGCAACTGATTCGTGATGTGGTGATCCTGCCAGAGTTTGAGCGGAGTCTGGTTTATGTCCAAAACCCCCGTTTGAAGGGGGTGGTGCGGCGTATTTTTGGCGCCGACCCGGATTATACCCATGCCCGGGTGGTACCCTGAAGGAAACCGTGACGCCATGGCCAACTTTCGCACACATTTCAATGTGGCTGCCGTGGCAGGCGGTGTATGCGCCACCTCCTTGCTTGTTGCCGGGGAGATGGGATGGGGGGAGACGTTGGCCTGTTTTTCGGCAGCCATCATCGGGGGGTTGTTGCCTGACCTGGACGCCGACAACTCCACACCCCTGAGTGTCGCCTTCAGTATTCTGGCCGTCTGTTGTTCATTTTTGCTGATGTTCAGCCAGGTGGGTCGGTTTTCCGTGCTGGAGCTGCTGTTTTTGTGGGGTGCCGGCCATTTTTTGGTGCGGCAGGGGGTTTTTCGCCTGTTTAACCGGTTGACTGTGCATCGAGGCATTTTTCACTCGGTGCCGGCCATTTTTTTGTTTGCTTATCTGACGGTGCTTGTGGTGTGGGGGTTGTGCGGCGCTTCCCCGAAAACGGCTTGGCTGACAGGAACCTTTGTTGGCATAGGTGTCTTTATTCATCTGTTTCTGGATGAAATTTTCGGCATCAACCCGCTCAATCCCATGGGCATGAAACACGCCATGGGTTCAGCCCTGAAACTCCACTCCCGGGAGTGGCTGGCGACCGGCTTGATGTATGTGGCCGTTGCCGCACTGTACCTTGCCACGCCGCACACCGATGGCCTCTATCAACACCTGCTCCGGCAAGACACCTGGCAGCGGATCGAACAGAGGTTCATGCCAAAATCCGGCTGGTTTGTGGGAGGCTTTTCTGGACCCGTCAGCAAATCAACAGGTCTGTAGCACTATTCAGTGGATCGGATTTTCGTAACTATTCACCACCCTTGCAAAAAAAGCCTGGACAGGAAAGCCTTTGTCAGGGCTTCGCCCCGAACCCCGCCAGGGCTCTGCCCTGGACCCGCCAGGGCTCTGCCCTGGACCCACCAGGGAGCCAGCCCCCTGGACCCCGATTCGTGGCCGGGTGGTGAATAGTTACGGATTTTCTTTCATGCTCCTGGTTCCAACCCCCAAAACTGCGTCAGGCGCTCGCTGACACAACTTGTTGTGTCCGGAAAAAAGAGCCCCTGCCGGCCACAGCCATGGCTTGGATCCACGGATTGTCCGTGTCCCTGATCGAGCCGATGTTCCTCCACGACGACATCCCCCTGGGGTAGTCGGTACTGGAGGCGCTGGTGACCGTCCACTCTCTCTTGTTGTCCATCATGCGTGTCTACACCGTGCAACGAACGCCACTGCTCGACAAGTTCCCGGGCATTATCCGGATTGACCACCCAATCGTGACTTCCCTGCCATATGGAGACCCGGGGCCAATGTCGGGGCGGGGAAACGGCCTGACGCACCCGATCTCCCCACTCCTGCGCCGTGCGGTCCGGGGCAAAAGCCATGCACAGAGCCCCTTGCCAGGCATTGCTGGCACACCGGGCAGGTATGCCCGCAACGATCCCGCCACCGGCAAAAGTGTCTGGCGAGGTGGCCAACATCAGGGATGCCATGGCGCCGCCCCCCGACAGACCGGTGATGAACACCCGTCGCCGATCGACAGGGTACGTTCGAGTCACTTGGCCGATCATGGCCATGATGGAGGCCACCTCTCCGCCCCCATGGGCCTCTTTGCTACCGAACCAGTTGAGGCACCGCATGGGGTTATTCCAAAACTGTTGTTCCGGCAGCAGAAGAATCAATCCAAGTCTCTCGGCCTGTGCCACCCAGCCGCTGGCCTGGGCAAAGTGCGCCGCCGACTGGTAACAGCCATGCAGCGCAACGACCAGGGCTGGATGGGGCGCCACCTTCCGGGGCAGATAAAGCCACATGTGTACATGACCCGGATTGGGAGAAAAATTGTCCACATGGTGCAACCCGGTTTCTTCTCTCGGGACAACCAGGTAGATGACCCATAAAACACCCATGACCAACCCGATGCGACGCCGCCATCGATACCGCAACCACATCGCCATGGATTTTTTTTTTCCGTCATGGGGCACTGTTCACCACCCGACAACGCATTGGGGACCGGGGGGCTGGCTCCCTGGCAGGTCCAGGACAGAGTCCTGTCCTGTTACCCATCCAGACCCCCTGTGGTGGCAACGGGCGTTTCCTCATGGTCCGTGGATGGGGGTTTACGCAGATGAATCAAGATAATGGCCGCCATGGAAATGAATCGGGCATGGCCAACAAAGAGAAAATCCAAAAATTTCAAGGGTGCCAATGGCACGCACAGGAGGAGATAAAGCAAGCCTTGCAGTTTTGGTTGACCAAAGCTGAGCAGAATGGAAAAAAACTCCGTCACGGCTGCGTTGAAGAGGGAAAAAGGACCGGCCACGGTGATTTGTTGGAGCACCTGCCAGCCGGAAAAAAGGTGCGCCAGACCGGCATGGGTGTAGCGTTGGAAATCGTCAGGCGAGGCGTGAAAGGGGTAGAGAAATGGAACCACATGAATATTCTCACCATTGGGCTTGGTAATCCTTTGGATTTCTTCCCAGGCATGATGGATGTATGGAATGTGTTCCATGACATTGTTGGTCAGTACCATCGTCACTGAATGGGAGCGAAATGGCAGTTGGTGGATGCTGCACACAATATCCACAGCTGCATAGTCCACGACATCTATGGCGAACACATCCGGGTGGATCCGATGGTTGCCGCTTCCCAAATCCAGGACGATCTCCTCGCCGGGCCGACAGGATTTCAGCAGATATCCCAGAGTGTCATACGGGTAGCTTGGAGATATGGCGGGCCGGACAAGGCGATAATAGAGTGGACCCAGGAGACGTTTGAAATGATATTTCATCCCATCCAGGGAGTCTTGGGTCTGGATGGGGGTGATAAAATGGATGGCGCCATTTTTCACAGGATAGGTGGCGTGGCAGGATGGACACACCAGAGCCGAATCCTGCTGGGTCGACTCTCCTTGCTGGATCAGATCCCCCTTGCAACCGGGACAAACACAAACTCTGAGGATTTTTGCAAATTTTTCCGGGTTCATTTTCCTGGATCCTTTTGTTACGGCCACGCAAGGAACATTTCCAGGATGCGCGCCCGCATCACAGAACCGGTCAAAAACAGGGAGCGCCTGCACCAAAAAGGGTGATGGGGGAGCATGCCTGCACGCAGAGCCAACTCTGGCGCCCTGACCCGGGCCAACTCCAGGTGCTGGCGGCTGACCTCGCCATCCCGTTCCTGGAACACCATACCCAAGGGTTCTTCGCCTTGTTCCACGGCACTCCGAACGACCTGTGCAAGGCCATCCAGCAACATTTCCGAGTGGGCAAAGATCAAATCTTTCCGAGCAATGCTCAGCCAAGCCTCCCGAACCAGGATTTCCTTGCCAACCGGAAGCTGGGGAAGTCCCTGCCAGAGCACCAAGTTTTCTTGCCAGGATGGCCGCAGAGTCTGCCGCTCCAGGCGAACCCGCAAAGGCTTTCCTGTGGTGGTTTCCAGGTGGCGGGTCAATGAACCGTCACAAACTAAGGCCTGCTGCAAAGGGGGATCCAAAACGGAGAAGGATGCACTTTTTTCGGTCAGAGACAAGCAACCTTGCCATCCCTCAAAAATCTGTAATGAAGAGAGGATATCCATGGTCCCGTCATCTCATCCCGACCCAAGAAAAACCGGAGTCCCGCCCAAACCACCCCATCTGGCAGGGTGCAGCCTTTCCAGGTCAACCTGTTTTTCGCGTGCCTCTCTTGGCCTTGAGTTCATATTGGGAAATGCCGTCTTTCTCGTGCATGATCCGAATGATCAACTCCCCGAGCAAACCGTGAGCGACCAGTATCACCCCCGTCAGCATCATGGTCACACCCAACAAAAGCAGGGGTCGTTCGCCAATATTGTGACCCTGGACAAATTTCACCCAGGCCAGGTACAGGGAGATCAGGAAACCGCTGCCTCCGATATAAAACCCCAAGCGACCGAAAAATTGGATGGGCCTTTGAATATACTTGCGCAAAAAATTGATCAGCAGAAGATCGAGGACGACTCTGAAAATTTTATTCAGGCTGTATTTGGATTTGCCAAAGACTCTGGGACGATGATTGACCGGGAGTTCACGTATCTCCGCACCAACGGCGCTGAGCAGGGCAGGCAGGAAGCGGTGCAACTCCCCATAGACCCGCAGCCGGGATAGAACATCCCGACGGTAGACTTTCAGGGAACAACCATAATCATTCAGGTGAACGCCGGTTTTTTTGGATATGATGCGGTTGGCGACCTGGGAAAAGAAAACACCCAGAGGGGGATCTTTGCGAATTTTCCTCCAGCCCGACACCACATCCACATCTTCGGTTTTCAGGTGATTCAGCAAAAGGGGAATATCTTGCGGATCGTTTTGCAGATCCCCATCCATGGTGATGACGATGTCACCCTGAGCGTGATCGAATCCGGCCTGCAATGCGGTGGACTGGCCATAATTCCTGGCCAACCGGATCACACGCAGTTCCGGAACTTCCGGTATGAGGCGCTGGAGGTTGGGCACCGTTTGATCGCTTGAGCCGTCGTCGACAAAGATGATTTCGAAGGTTTTGCCCAAGCTTCTGGCCACATCCAGGATCTCCTGGGCGAGCATGCTGACGTTTTCTTCTTCGTTATAGACTGGAATGACGAGGCTCAAATCAGTGGGAGCTTCTCCAGATAAATCACTCATTCTCATGCTCCACAGCGCCTTCAGGGTAGTCCATGCACCGATAGGTCAAGGCAAAACGGTACCGTGTGTCGGTCAGAACGGGATATAGTATACGTTTCGCTCATGGATGCAATGCAGCAACTCGCGCAGATAGGCCCAGGAGAGATAGTGGCGCAGATATCCCGGCGCCATGCCCCGCATGCCCTTGCCGTGTACGGTGGTATTGAACGAAAGATGGTAGCCTGGCACCTTGTAATTCCCACGGAGATAGCCGAGGACACCATAACTCCGGTACGGGCGACAGCCGAGTTTGATGAAATAGTCACAATGTTTCAGTACTTCTTCATAAAGTTCCGGGGTCTCTTTGGGATGAGTCGGACCATAGGCATCAAAAATGATATCGAAATGCAGATCGGGTTGCGAACGGAGGTATTCCAGGGCGTTGGCGCAGACATAGTTGACGCCGGGAAAGAGCTTTTTTGCTGTGGAGATGGCCAAAGGGTTCATATCCAAGCCGACCACGTTGGGAATGGAGTGACTCAAAAGCCAAGGGCTGACACCAAACCCACAGGCAATTTCAAGGAAACTTCCTGGGGGTTTCTGATCCAGGTAGCGGAAGATGGGTTTTTGTCGCTCCGTGATCCAAAACATGACGGTCAAGATATTGGACAGGGGATTGTGCGGTTCGAGAAATGTCTTGTTCAGAGGGTATTCAATCTCCAACCCTTGGATTTTGTCCAAAATATAATTTTTAAATCGGACAGGTCCATCCTTGTTCAAAAAATAATCGTTGATCGCTGTCAGATTGTCATATTTTTTATGGAACGTCCTTGAGTATAAATAACTGATTCCCATATTCTTTCTCAATATCAAACGGTTTAGGGGAGGGATTGTCGCTGTCAAGAGGTTCGGACCATTCGGAAAGGCGGGGGCCTCATGCCGTGCTCAGGGTTTGTCGCAATTGTGGCGATCCGCAAGAAAATAGAGATGGACAGGACCAAACTTGCCAGCAAAATCCAGATACAACCTGGCAGGGTTGGCCAACTTGAATCGCGACAAAACAACACGTCCGCCCATGCGAACAAACTGGCACATATCATAATCCAGAGGAATCTCCGCCAAGTGACGGCTTTCTTTGGCTACATGGGCATAGAGATGCGAAGCAATCTTGTTGTCGAGGTGGTCTTTGGCTTTTTCCCGGGCATGAATTTTTTCAAATTCATAAAAATAGGCGAGGGGGAAATCGTAAAAAACACCGTCCAGTATGGGATAGCCATGAAACAGGGCAATCGAGGGTGGTATCCCGATGCTGAGCACCTTTGCGGCCTGTTTGCCGGCAGGGACACGCGCCCGGACGAGGGGATCGATCTGGCGGAAAACATCCAGCATGTAGTAGTCGCGCAGTCGAAGGTATCCGCGATCATTCATGATGAGGGAATCTTCCGAGGTATAGACCTCTGTCCCTAGAATTTTGCCCAAGGTTACCCTGCTGTCTGCGCTGCCCTGCAAAATCTGTTGGTTGCCGGAGATCCATTGGACCATGGCAGCCCTGAACCCCATCTCCGGGGAGAGTCCCAGGCGATCCTTGATGGTCTCCTTGGCTCCCGGAAACTGGAACAGGGTATGAAGTGTCGCCAGCACCGTAAAAACGATCAAGAGTTTTTCCATGCCCAGCCATGCACGTCGTGCGATGGTTTCGTGAACGATGTGGAGACTCAGGGCGAAAACAACCCACCACACCGTTGGCGAGATCGTATC
Organism: Magnetococcales bacterium; assembly: GCA_015231175.1. NCBI lineage: Bacteria > Pseudomonadati > Pseudomonadota > Magnetococcia > Magnetococcales > Magnetococcales bacterium. The sequence continues at coordinate 21,571 of JADGBZ010000019.1, forward strand.
CAGGCGCTTCAGATCCAGGGGCAGGTTGAACCATTTCATCAGGAACTGCTCGCTGTCGAAAAGGGCAAAAAAGAGGCTGATCAGGAGTTGCAATCCCAACAGAAACCAGAGCAGCCTGCCGGCATTTGCCAGCGGTTCCTGACTCAGGGCACTCTCCTGACGACCCTCTGCCACTCCCAGCGGAGTGGTACCTTTTCCACCCACCAAACTGGCCCATCCAACCATGACCAAAGCCATGAAAACCCAGGGGAAGTGATAGGAAAAATGGCGGGTTTTCAGACCCAGGAAAAAGTGATTGAAGAAGACACTCAAAACCTTGCTCAATTGGAACTCGGTGTGGATATCAAATTTTCCCTGTATGCGATAGGAAGTATATTCGTAGGCTGGGAAAAACCAGTGATAAAAAAGACGGTGCTCGCCTGCCACGGAGATGACAACGAGAAGGAGGGTCGCCAACGCCATGTGCCGCCGGGTCGGGTGGCCGATCCAATAGGCATGGAGCGTTGCCAGGAGCAACCAGCCACAGGCCATGAATCCACCCCAGGCCAAGGCGGAAAAAAATGGGTATACACAGATGGCCACCCAACTCATCGCTCCCGCACGACTGCGCCAGATGTTGATGGTGGCCCATGCCAGGAGAGGGAGATAGACCACGGTGCCACTGCGTGTCATGGAGTGCGGAATAACAGCAAAAGCAAAGGCAACCACCCCCACAATAGAGGCTTTCAACCGGCTGTTTTGGGGAATGATGTGGTCGTGCAACAACAACATCATGCCGAAAAAGGCCACCCCATGCACAAGGAAGCGTTCGACGACAAACCCCGTGAAGGGATCGAAAAGCCGGTACAGGTTGTAGGCCAGGTGGAAATCTCCCATGGCCAGGGCATTGTACGGCATCCCTCCGGCCAGATCCGGGACCATGTAGTTCAAGTCCAGGAACAGGCCAGGAAGTCTGGCCCGCAGGACATAGTATGGCAGAAAGCTGTCCAGAAAATCTTGGGCAATGGCAAACGCATTTCCAGGAGGCAGGCTCTGAAAGACCAGCAGGCCGACCAACAGCATCGCAAAGAGAACCAGAATCAGATGCCTGGAACGATCCGTGGAGGGGGCGGAGCGATTCACGCAAGAGGCCTCATCTGTAAAAGATTGAAATGGGGGCATGCACCCGGGCAACCACGGCTGGGCGTCGCATGGCCACGCGCCGGGTATGGTATCCTTTGTCGCCCTTGATGACAACCGACCGTCACCCGGATTCCAGGGCAATCGCCTGAAAAAGGGCAGTGCATCTCTTTGGTTGATCGTGCAGAACCCTGCGGGAGTGTTCTATCTGCCAAGGAGGGTATGATGGCTGTCGTGGATGTTCGGTGTCTCTGTGTGTGGAAGTTTGAAGGTTGTAAAATTCAGGAAACAGGTTCACAGGCTCGAATAAGCCTCCACCGGAACCTGGATGGTCCTCATGGGTTTCTTGCCTGTGCTCTGAATGGCATGAAAATCGGCCTCAATGCGCTTCAAAACGGTGGACTCGAAATACCGTTCACCACAAAACTCGCATTCCAGACAAGGGACATCGGTCACCACCATGAATCGCTCTCCAAACCGGTAGAGATATTCCACCTGCCTGGCAACCATGTGGCGGTGGCCGCAGAAGGGACATTTTCCAGCCATATCAATCACCCCTCTCGAAAGGTGTTTTAAACTTCGGCGGGCCGGGAATGTAGACGGTGATGATCACCATCCGTTCTTCCCATTGACCGCAAACCACATGCACAGGCTTACCCGCATGGGTAAATCCAACCACCAGACAGCTTTCCCCACGTCCAGTGTCGTCGTACTGCTCCAGCATCCGCCCGGTAAGAATGGCTTGTTCAACTTCAACGAGGGTCAGGCCGTCGTTGCCACGCTCCTGATCGCCATGCCGGGAGTAGAAGTAGGTATCTTCACGGACGGAGTGTCGAATCCATTCCAGGTCTGTCAATTCCATCCCTTTCCATCACAACAGACTATCTTTTGGGTCAGCAGCCCGTTGATCGAGATTCCCTGGTCGCGAGGGCATGCGGTCCAACACGGGGTGGGAATCTCCCGTGGATCCTGATGCTCAGGCGGCCAGGCTGAAGGACGGCAGTACGCATTTTGCCTACAAGCCGGGACACGCGGTGGATTTGGAAACCGGGGCGGTCGTGGCATTGGAAAAGGGTTCATGGAAAAGCCGGATTGCCGAACCTGAGCGGTCTGGGGTCCAGCACTGGCGCGGCGATGATGAGGCACGCCGGACGGTATACAACAACCGTATACGGTTTTCGTCCGAGATCGGCAAGGCAATGATGCGCGAGCGCGACGAGCTATTCTGTTCATCGTTTTGGTCATGGCTCCGAAGGCTGCAAATCTTCTGCTGGTGGTCTTCATGGCACCCTTGTTGGAGTTGTAAAAACGGGGTTTTTCAACGGGCTGTTAATATAAGATCCTTTTTATTTCTTGCAGTGCAAAAAGAAACAGAAAATAATAATGGTTAGGAGAAAATGCATAAAAAGGAATTATGAAGGAAATCTAAGATAAATAAAATAAATTAAGCCTATCGAAAAATAAGCAGAAGAATAATAACGATTAAGAGAAATTTCGTAGAAAAAAAGAATCCTGAAGAAAATCCAATGTAAATAAAATAGATTAATATTATCGAAACAGATGCACCAAATATGAGAAATAAAATATTTTTAATTAATTCACTAATATTATTTATAATTTTCTTTAAACTAATTCTTTTTACTGATCCACCAATATTATTTAGAATTTTTTTAAAGGAAAAAGATTTAATAAATTTAAATGCTATATAAAATATCATTATAGATATTGCAGAAACAAGAAAAATAAAACTATAATTTACTAAAAACATAGTTTCGATATATAGAACATCCTGCTGGTCAAACACAATGAAAAAGATCCATAAAATATTGATAGTGGCAATAATAACTGGCTTTCGGTTGCTCCAATGAACCATCACAAAAGAAACATCAATAAAATCAAGAGAAGATCTAAAACAAACGGTACGTTATTATCTCTAAGGTAACGTTGAGCATGAGCATTCCCCTTTTCTGCCGCCAGCTGAAACCACTTTATGGCCTCCTTGTCGTCCTGGGGAACACCTCTGCCAGAGTGGTACATTTCACCAAGCTGTACCTGAGCGTCAGTATCCCCCTTTTCTGCCGCCAGCCGAAACCACTTTATGGCCTCCTTGTCGTCCTGGGGGGGAGCACTTTTGCTTGGAAAACGTATCAACAAACGATATTTTGGACCAGGGCGATCACTCAGGTGTATAATTCCCTTTTGGTCAACAAAAGCAAAAATATCCGCATAGGCTGACTGGTTGACCAACAGTGCTTCAACAACCAATATAGTCAACAAAATTATAAATAACTTCAATGTTTTATATTGGTGCTCGAAATGGTCCGGGCGTCTCAATGAACAGCTCCACTTATCCACGAAATCCATCGCGTTCGACGGTCAGTCTTGCAAGATCTTCTTCGGACACTCTGACTCCGACTCTATGGCACAGCCCATGGGTACGTTCAGACTAGCACACCGTTGATGAAGTCGCCACAGCACGCAACGGTCTTCCCTCAATCGCCACAACATCCTGGAGTTCACGGCGGAGGCCATCTATCCAGGCTACAAAACACTTTCGAAACGCTTTCGGGTCCAAGGCGGGGAAAATGTCTCCCAACGTATCGCAGGAGGAGACCCTGTTCTCGAACGGCATAAATTTCCTCATAAATTCAATCTTCTCATCCCATATCACCCCAGAGGGTCTGGACCATGGTCAGAACGGCCAGTGCGGCTGTTTCGGTCCGCAAGGTGCGTGGACCCATTCCGACGGTTTGAAAACCCAATTGGTCGCGGGCGAAGGCGACCTCATCAGCTGTCAACCCACCTTCCGGGCCGGTCAGCAGGGTCACGGGCGAACCAGGGCGAGGCGGAGGCAGCGCTCGCAGACCGGTTCCATGCCGTTCCTCTTCCCAAAAAAGCAGGCGGGTTCCTTCCGGAATGGCGACGGCGAGGGAGTTCCAGGAGAGTGGGGCATGGACATGTGGTATCTGTGTGCGTCCGCACTGTTCGGCAGCTTCGATGGCAATACGCCGCCAGCGTTCGAGCTTGTTGGCGCCTTGCCGCTCATCCGGACGGCTGACGCTCCTTTTGGTCAACAGGGGGATCACGGCCACGGCGCCCAGCTCAACCCCTTTCTGGATGACCAGCTCCATGGGCGCCGACCGCGACAGGCCATGTACCAGCGTCACGGCAAGAGGGGATTCACATCCCCCGGGTAAATGTCGCACCAGCCGCACCTCGGTTCGACTTCCAGCGGTGTGCAGGATCGCTTCCCACTCCCCTCCCGAACCATCGAACAGGCGCACCACATCTCCCGAGGACAACCGCAGCACACGTTGCAGATAGTGCCCACCGCGTTCATCCAGGGGGTGGATCTCCCACCCTGGTTGCAGGCCTTCAGCGATGAAAAGGCGCGGAACGGTTGACAAGTCAGCGCCGGGAGGCTAGTGGTCCAATCGGTCGTCCACCCAGGATATGGACATGAATATGGAACACCTCCTGGCCACCAAATGCGCCCACATTGGTGCTGACCCGATAACCATTCTCGACCAACCCCAACTCCCGGGCCACATGGGCCGTCCGCTCCAGGAGGTATCCTGCCATGTCCCGGTCATCCAGGGTGAAACTGTCCAGAGACGCATAATGATGTCTGGGAATGACAAGCACATGGACCGGCGTCTGTGGATTGATGTCGTAAAAGGCGACCACGCGATCATCCTCATAGACGATCTGGGAAGGAATTTCCCCCTTGGCAATCTTGCAAAAAACACACGTCTCAGACATGACGACTCTCCCTTGCCGGAGCTTGCACGACAACATGGATGGTACGATCAATCCGTGCGAAAGGCATCCTTGAATGCGTCTTTCGACAGGGCGAAAGTAAACAAGCCCAAATTATCGACGATCCTCAAGCCAATTCCGTTATCGGTGACCCGGACCACCTCGAACTCAAAGCGAAAATCCTGGCCATGGGCCAGACACCCCTGGTTCAGATGGACCTGAAATTCCTGGTCACCCACCTCGATTCGTACACCCGTTGTTGGCAGGGTCGGATTGATATCAGGTGGCATTTCGATTTCAAAAAACCCGCGTTCGCCGATCAGCTGCCATTTGGGCTCGTAGTCGATCTCCAGTTGGAGACCCTCCATGCTGACATCCGTCGTGGCGCCCATCAGGGTCAAGCCACTGAACATGTTTAGAGTCAACTGTTTATTGTGGGTACGGCGTTCGCTTGTGCGCCGGGGAACGGCTGCCATGGAGAGGCCGGAGGTACCAAAACGGTCCAGCAGTTCCTGAAAAACGACATCGGGATGAATATCCATATCGGCCAACATGACCCACAGGTGGAACAACAGATCTGCGGCCTCGTGGATCACTTCGGCAGGGTTGTCATCTTTCCCGGCCATGACCACTTCAAACGCCTCCTCGTCCACCTTGCGCAAAATCTCCCCACGTCCCTTATGGTACAACTGTGCCACATAGGAGTGTTTGGGATCAGCCAATTTTCGTTGCAAAATAATCTCATACAAATCCAGAAGGACTGTCTGGGTGGTGGGCCCTGACGCGCTCATTTGCCGTAGATCTCCTCCGGGTTGATTTCTGGTGCGCATATTTCGGCCCACCTGTCGTCTTGGACCTCCAGGTAGAAACAGTTGTGTCTTCCGGTGTGGCAGGCGACGCCAACCTGATCCACCAGGAGCAGGAGGGTATCCCGGTCGCAATCGGTGCGAATGTTCTTGATCCGTTGCACATGTCCCGAGGTTTCTCCTTTTTTCCAAAATTTTTGCCGGCTGCGGGACCAATAGCAGGCGACGCCGCTACGCAGGGTTTCGATGAGGGAGTTTCGGTTCATCCAGGCCATCATCAACACTTCGCCGGTATCGTGCTGTTGGGCAATGGCGGGGATCAACCCATCGGCGTTGAATGTCAGGCTATTCAGATCGGGGAACGTATCCATGGTGGGTTCTCATATTCGGACGCGGTGCATGAAGTGCGAACTTCGACACCGTTCGCACGCAGATAGGCTTTGGCCTCGGGTATGGTATGTTGGCGGAAATGAAAAATGGAGGCTGCCAGGACGGCATCGGCCCCACTGAGTTGTAAACCTTCCAGCAGGTGTTGCAGGGTTCCCACACCACCGGAGGCGATGACCGGAACGGTGGTGGCTGCGACGATGGCCCGGGTCAAGGGGATATCGTAACCGATTTTGGTGCCATCTCGGTCCATGGATGTGAGCAAAATTTCGCCCGCCCCGTAGGCTTCCATGCGTTGTGCCCAGGCCACGGCATCCAGGCCGGTCGGTTTGCGCCCGCCATGGGTGAAAATCTCCCAACGGAGGGGTTGGTTGTCGGCCCCGCGCTCCACACATTTGGCGTCGATGGCCACGACGATACATTGGGAGCCAAACTGGTTGGCAGCCTCCTGAACAAATTCGGGTCGAAACACCGCTGCCGTGTTGATGCCCACCTTGTCGGCGCCCGCATTCAACAGGTTGCGGATATCCTGATTGGTGCGCACGCCCCCGCCGACTGTCAGAGGGATAAACACCTGTTCGGCAGTCCGGCGCACCACGTCCAGGATGGTATCCCGGCCTTCGTGGGAGGCAGTGATATCCAGGAAGGTCAATTCGTCAGCCCCTTCGGCGTCATAGCGCCGGGCGGCGGCCACTGGATCGCCGGCGTCCACCAGCCCCTCGAACTGGACCCCCTTGACAACCCGCCCCTCCTTGACGTCCAGACAGGGGATAATGCGTTTGGCCAGCATGCTCCCTACCCTCCTGTCTGTTGGTGACCAAATTTGAGTTTCATGGTCAACATGCAGAGCGACAAAGTGAGGATGATTCCATTGGCGCTGATGATGGGTACGGACCCAGCCAGGAAACCATACCACAACCAGAGTCCAGCGCCGGCGGAGTTGATCAGGAACATGCTCAGGGAGATATCCCCGACCGAACGGGTGCGCCACGTCCGAACCACCTGAGGGAAGAACGCGGCGCAGGAGAATATGGCAGCGACATATCCCAGCAGGTCAAGTCCTGGCGCCAAGAGGGGTATCATCCCTTGGTGGCGGCCACAGCAGCAGCCAAGTCAAGGCCACCATCGTAAATGGCCTTGCCTGTGATGACGCCGGATATTTTGCCGCCATTCGGAAACGGCCCGGCGTTGACCATCACCTCACGTATATCCTGGAGAGAGGAGATTCCTCCCGACAGGATCACGGGTACCCGCACATGACTTGCCAGGGCACGGGTTGCTGGAATGTTGGGCCCTTTGAGGACACCATCGCGGCTGATATCGGTAAAGATGATCTCGGTGGCTCCCGCATCTTCGAGGCGTTGCGCCAGATCCAGGGCGGAGATTTCCGTCGTTTCCGACCATCCATCGATGGCCACGCGACCGGCGCGTGCATCAATACCAACGGAGATTCGGTCTGGAAAGGTTCGGCAGGCTTCCCGGACAAAATCCGGATTGCGGCATGCCACCGAGCCCAGGATGGCGATGGAGACCCCCATGGTGAAACAATTCTCAAGGATCTGCATGCTGCGCAGCCCGCCTCCCAGCTGCACTGGGATGGTTGCCGCATCCAGGATGGCCCGGATTGCTTCCAGATTGACGGGGTGGCCGGCAAAGGCGCCGTTGAGATCCACCACATGGAGCCGTTCCGCACCTGCTTCTTGCCAGCGGGCGGCGATGGCCCCGGGGTTATCCGAGTAGACGGTGTCGAGATCCATGGCTCCCTGATAGAGACGCACACAGAGCCCATCTTTAATGTCGATAGCGGGGATAACGATCATGTCAGGTTGACCACTTCAGAAAGTTGTGGAGAAGCCGCAAGCCATGTTGCTGGCTTTTTTCCGGGTGAAACTGGGTTGCGAACAGGTTCTCCTTGGCCACTGCGGCAGTAAAGCCGACACCGTGGAAGCTGGAGCCGGCCACATCCGTCGCGTGGGTGACCTGGCCATGGAAGGAGTGGACAAAATAGAAGTGACTGTTGTCCGGGATTCCGACCCACAGGGGGTGATTTTGTTCCTGGTGCACCTTGTTCCAGCCCATGTGAGGCACTTTGAGGTGGCGTTCGGGGTCGGTTGCATCTGTCATTGCGCGGGAGAACGGCACCACGCGGCCCGGAATCAAATCAAGGCCGGGATGGTACCCAAACTCCTCGCCAGCGGTAAAGAGCAGTTGCATACCCACACAAATGCCCAGGAAGGGACGCCCCGTCCGGAGATGTTCCAAAACGGGTTCTGTCAGACCTCTGGCGTCCAGGTTGGCTCGGCAATCGCCGAAGGCGCCCACTCCGGGCAGGACAAGCCGCTCAGCACGGGAGATATCCGCCGGGTCACTGCTGATCCGCACCCGACCGCCGACGATCTCCAGAGACTTTGTCACGGAACGGAGGTTACCCGACCCATAATCCACGACAATGATCATGTATTCAAGGTTCCTTTGGTGCTGGGAACCTGGCCTCCCAGATTTGGATCCAGGGCGCAAGCGGTGCGCAACGCCCGTGCCAAAGCTTTGAAGCAGGATTCGATGATGTGGTGATCATTCTGGCCATACAGGCTGGTGACATGCAAGGTCATGCCGGCATTGTTGGCAAAGGCCACGAACCACTCCCGAAACAGTTCGGTGTCCACCACTCCCAGCCGGGGAGTGGCAAAGGTCACATCCCAAACCAGGCAGGGCCGATTGGACAAATCCACGACGACACGCGACAACGCCTCGTCCAATGGAACGTAGGCATGGCCAAAACGGGTGATCCCCTTGCGTTCGCCCAAGGCTTGACGGAAGGCCTGTCCCAGGACGATGCCGACATCCTCGACCGTATGGTGACCATCCACGTGGAGATCCCCCTCGGCATGGACGCGCAGATCAAAAAGTCCATGCCGACCCAGTTGCTCCAGCATATGATCGAGAAACCCCAGCCCGGTACGAATTTCCGTGACTCCGTTGCCATCCAAAGCCACCTCTGCCCGTACCCGAGTCTCACGTGTCGGGCGTTCGACAACAGCCTTGCGTTCCATTTTGGTCTCTATACATCTCAACTTTCGCAGTTCGCGAAATGGCTTGGTGGCCTGATTTCCGCCAAATACCCGGGTGAGGCCGGCCCTTTTGTGCTAAAATATTGCTTGCGAATTCAATATGTCAGCACGAGAAAGGCTGGCCTCATGGATAAGAATACCAGGAATCAGGCAGCATTGCCCACCCCCATGATCGATGACATCAAATCCCGGTCCTTCGGGACATTCGGGGTAGATGGCGCCGTGTTTGATCTCCTCAAGGAAATGGCCTTTTTGGGCATTTTTTCCCGCCATGGATGGAGCAAGCGCTCCGGCAAGGATCTGCCCGTCCTGATCGTCCTTCTGATCATACATCCACTGCTGAAGGTGCGTTCGGTCGTGTCTCCAGGTTGGTGGAAATTCGGAAGCGGCATAACCCCGACACCTCGTCATTTGATCATGCTGCCTGATCCAAGTCCAGATTTATAGGCGGCTCCTGAAGCGTTTTCCAGCCTTCTACCCGTCGCATGATGATCTGCCCAGATGCCATAAGCGCCCAGAAAAACATGGTAGCCGTTTCTAACGTGAACAATCTCTCCCCTGCTTCTTCCAGGCTTTCGGCGACCCCGCGACATTTCAGCTTCCACTTGGCAAGGAATTCTTTGCGTCTTTTTAAGACCTCGGCTGCCGAATCGGCGTACATCCCTGGAGACACGACCTTTCAACCCGGTCATACGCCACTTTTATCAACGCCTGCTTGATGCAGGAGAACCCAAAAAGGTAGCAATCACGGCCTGTATGCGGAAGCTCCTGACCATTCTCAACGTCATGATAAAAAACATGAAAACATGGACCCCCCCCTGGCAGAAGCTGCTTGACAGTCAAGACAGTTGCTGGACCCCAATTCGTTGGCGGGTGGTGAATAGTTGCGAAAAACGTTGGGTGGATGGGCTGCTGGCTCGCAAAAAGGGGTTGGGACGCCAAGCAAAGGAGACAGACTATGAACTGGCGAGATGACATCACCGCCGATCCGCATATCTGCCACGGGCAGGCCTGCATTCGCGGCACCAGGGTTCCGGTTGCCGTGGTTCTCGACAATCTGGCCACCATCAGTCCCATCAGGAAACCCTGCGAAGCTACCCCTCCCTTACCAAGGAATCACTTTGTGCCGCTACCCATTATGCGGCGGATTTGGCCAGGGAAAGGATTGTCGATTTGGGACGCCGGGTCGTGGCATGAAGTTCAAGATTGACGAAAACCTCCTTATTCACCGAAGATCCAAGGCAGTGCCCTACGACTTGAACCGCATCTCCAACGCATGGTAACGCTCCGTGGCGACAATATTCTTGAAGGCGTCAAAATCAACCGCCCGGGTGCCCACCACACCACGCTCACGCATCTCCCGGAAACAGCTCCTGATGGCTGCTGTCGCTTCAAACAAGGCCGACAGGGGAGAGACCCCCAGCTTGAACCCCATGGCCGCCAGATCCTGGAAAGGTAAGTTGGGCGTGCGCCCCCCCTCGACCAGGTTGACCATGAGAGGCACGCCGGAAAGCTCTCTGGCGATGGTACGCAACTCCTCTTCCGACTGCGGCGCCTCGATGAAAATCATGTCCGCCCCGGCTGCATGATAACTCCGCCCCCGCTGGATGGCCTCTTCCAGACCCAACGCCGCCCGGGCATCGGTCCGGGCCACCACAACGATGTCCCCTGCCTCCTGCCGGGCCTCCACCGCAGCGCGGATTTTCTCGACATGCTCCTCCCGGGAGATGACCCGTTTGCCGCTCATGTGCCCACACCTTTTGGGCCATTCCTGATCCTCCAGAATCACCCCGGCAACGCCCAACCGCCTGGCCATGGTGACGGTCCGGATGACGTTCAGGGGATTGCCATAACCGGTATCCATATCGGCAATCAGAGGGATGCGCAAAGTCGCGGCGATGTTTCCCGCCGCCTGCAACATCTCCGTGCCGGTGATCAACCCGATATCCGGCAAACCCAGCAACGCCGCAGCCATACCATAACCGCTGGAGAAAGCCAGCTCACAACCGCTCTGTTCGGCCAACCGGGCGCTCAGGCAATCATATACCCCGGGGCCAAACAGGAACCCTGGACGGGCCAACAAGGCGCGCAACTGCTCACATCTCTCCATGCCCCCTCCGATACCCGGGCCATCACTATACGCTAGGCGCTCTTCTCTGCTGCGGCGTCGGCATCTTCTTCCCCTTCATCCTCTTCCTCATCCATCTCGATGCCACCGACAGGCCGCCCAAAAAAATCCCGGATCTTCTTGTTGAGGCCAAAATTTTTCCGATCCTCGGCGAGGGCCTCCTCCAGAGAGAGGGAGACCGGCTCCATGCTGTAGTGCAGGGGTTCATCCTCGACGATGGCCTCGTCCAGAATATAAAACTCCCTCTCCTCGGGGAACCAATCCTCCACCTTGAACTTTTTTGGTTCGTCCAGTTTGGTCAGCACGGCCTCCCGTTCACCAAACTCCAGGGTCAAATTTTGGCCGGGCTTGATTTTGGCAACTTCGATACGATCCATGGCGAGGATTCCTTCTTGGACGGGAGCAGCTTGACAGTTAACGGAAACCCAAAACATCTCGCATGTCATACAGACCCGGCGCCCGACCCTGGATCCACTGGGCAGCACGCGCCGCACCCCGGGCAAAGGTCAACCGGCTGCTGGCCCGATGGGTGATCTCCAGCCGTTCCCCCTCGCCGGCAAAGAGCAGGGTATGATCCCCGACCACATCACCCCCACGCACCGTGGCAAAGCCGATGGTCTGCCGATCCCGGGCGCCGGTGTGTCCCTGCCGGCCATAAACGGCCACATCGGCCAGGGAACGCCCCAAAGCGTCGGCAATCGTCTCCCCCAGACGGACTGCCGTCCCGGAGGGGGCATCCACCTTGTGCCGATGGTGGGCCTCAATGATCTCGACATCAAATGCGTCACCCAGCACTTGCGCCACCTGGGCAGCAACCTGAAACATCAGGTTGACGCCGACACTGAAATTGGGAGCCAGAACAATGGGCACCTGCGCCGCCGCCTGGGCAATCCGTTCGCGGGCTTCGGCACTGAAACCAGTCGTGCCAATGACCATGGGCGTCTGTGTCGCCACGGCCAGGGGCAGATGCTCCAGGGTCGAGGGGATGGTGGTGAAATCGATCACCACATCCGCAGCAGCAAAACCCGCCTGGGCCTGATCACCCAAAACCACACCCAGGGGCTGGCTGCCAACCAACTCGCCCACATCCCTGCCCACCAGACCATGGCCCGGCTTCTCCCAGGCCGAGGCCATGCGCAAGCCCGGCTGATCCAAAACCGCCTGGATCAACATCCTGCCCATGCGCCCGGCGGCACCCGCAACGCCAACGCCCCACTCGGACATACCCACCCTCCCGCTTCTGGCCGCAACACCCCATGCCACTCCAACCCCATGCCGCACCCGAAAGCAAGGCTCAGGTGGAAATCTTTTTATCCAAAAAATCCTTGACCCTGTTCAAGAAGGAGTGGGATTCAGGTTGACAATCCTGCCCGGAACAACGGGCAAACTCCTCCATCAACTCCCGCTGCTTTTTGTTCAGATTGATCGGGGTCTCGACCTGAACCTCCACGACAAGATCCCCGAAAAGCCCGGGGCGGTTCAGGTGCGGCAATCCCTTGCCCTTGAGAACAAAACGCTTGCCGGTCTGGCTGCCGGGAGGAAGCGTCACCCGGGAGCGTCCCCGCAATGTGGGAACCTCGATTTTGCCACCCAGAGCCGCCTGCGGAAAGGTGATGGGCACCTGACAAAGCAGATCGGCATTGTACCGCTCAAAAATGGGGTGCTTGGCCACCTCGATGATGATGTAGAGATCGCCAGAAGGACCATTGCTCTGGCCCGCCCCCCCTTCGCCGGAAAGACGGATGCGGGTTCCGGTCTCCACACCTGGGGGAATCTTGACCGTCAGATTCTTCTCCGACCGCTTGCGCCCCTGTCCCTGGCACTCCGGGCAAGGGTTACGGATGATGGAGCCCCGGCCATGGCAAGCCCCGCAAGGGCGGGCAATGGAGAAAAACCCCTGTTGGGTCCGCAACTGTCCGGCACCCCCGCACACCCCACAGGTCTCCGGCCCGGAGCCGGCTTGCGCACCACTGCCACTGCACTTGTCACAGGCCACAACCGCCGGGATGCGCAAACGCTCCTCGGCCCCCTCCATGACATCTTCCAACTTGACGGTCAGATCGTAGCGAAAATCCTCGCCTCGCTGCGACGAGGAGCGACCACCCCGGCCACGTCCGCCGCCGGCTCCAAAAATATCTCCGAAAAACTCCTCGAAAATATCTCCAAAGCCACTCTGACCACCGCCCGGGAAACCACCCGGATGACCGCCCCCCACATTCTGACCCAGTCCGGCATGGCCAAACTGGTCATAGATGGAGCGCTTCTTCGGATCCTTCAAGACATCGTAGGCCTCATTGACCTCCTTGAACCGGGACTCCGCATCCTTGTTGCCCGGGTTGCGGTCCGGATGGAGCTCCATGGCCAGTTTGCGGTACACCTTCTTGATGTCTTCCGCAGGGGTGTTGCGGGGGACACCAAGGATATCGTAATAATCCTTGGGCATCGGCGGTCATTCCGTGGAATCAATGGCTCGGCTTCTTGTTTTCGTCCTTGATGTCCTCGAACTCCGCTTCAACCACATTCTCGTCCTTGTCAACATGTGGCCCTGCACCTTCAGGGGCGGTCCCCTCTCCAGGTTTGGGTGCAGCATCTTTGTAGATGGCTTCGCCCATCTTCATGGAAACTTCCATGAGTGCCTGGGTCTTGCTTTCGATGGCATCGACATCATCGGCCCCAATCACCCCCTTCAACTGGGAGACGGCGGCCTCGATTTTTCCCTTGAGATCCGCATCCACCTTGTCGGCATGCTCCTTCAGGGATTTTTCCGTGGTGTAGATCAGGGAGTCGGCATGATTGCGGGCATCGATCAGCTTCCGCTTTTTGCCGTCCTCCTCGGCATGCGCCTCGGCCTCCTTGATCATCTTCTGGATTTCGCTGTCCTTCAAACCACCCGAGGCCTGAATGCTGATGGATTGCTCCTTGCCGGTCCCCTTGTCCTTCGCCGACACCTTGACGATGCCATTGGCGTCAATATCGAAGGAGACTTCAACCTGGGGCACGCCCCGGGGGGCCGGTGCAATGCCCATCAGATCAAACTGGCCCAACAGCTTGTTGTCCCCAAACATTTCCCGCTCGCCCTGGGCCACCCGGATCGTCACAGCCGACTGGTTGTCCGCTGCGGTGGAAAAGATTTGCGATTTTTTGGTGGGGATGGTGGTGTTTTTGTCGATCAGTTTTGTGTACACCCCGCCCAGGGTCTCGATGCCCAACGAGAGCGGCGTGACATCCAGCAGCAGGATATCCTTCACATCCCCCTTGAGAACACCACCCTGGATGGCCGCGCCGATGGCAACCACTTCGTCGGGATTCACCCCCTTGTGGGGCTCCCTGCCAAACAGCTCGGCGACCAGCTTCTGGACCTTGGGCATCCGGGTCATGCCACCGACCAGGATCACCTCGTCTATCTGAGAAGCAGTGATTTTGGCATCACGCAGGGCAGTCTTGCAGGGCTCGACGGTGCGTTGAATCAAACTGTCGACCAGGCTCTCCAGTTTGGCTCGGGTAAAGCTCACGTTCAAATGCTTCGGCCCCGAAGCGTCCGCCGTGATGAAGGGGAGATTCACCTCGGTCTGCGTGCTGGTGGAAAGCTCGATCTTGGCCTTCTCTCCAGCCTCTTTGAGACGTTGCAGGGACATGCTGTCCTGGCGCAGGTCGATGCCGTTTTCCTTTTTAAACTGGTCGGCAAGGTAATCGATGATCGCCTTGTCAAAGTCCTCACCACCCAGGAAGGTATCCCCGTTGGTCGATTTGACCTCGAACAGACCATCCCCAATTTCCAGGACGGAAATATCGAAGGTACCACCGCCCAGGTCATACACAACGATGGTCTGTCCCGCCTTTTTGTCCAACCCGTAAGCGAGGGCCGCCGCCGTCGGCTCGTTGATCACGCGCAAAACATCCAGGCCGGCAATACGCCCGGCATCCTTGGTCGCCTGGCGCTGGGCGTCGTTGAAGTAGGCCGGGCAGGTGATCACCGCCTCGGTGACCTTTTCACCCAGATAATCCTCGGCGGTCTGTTTCATCTTTTGCAAAATCATGGCAGAGACTTCGGAGGGGCTGATCTTGCGACCGCCACCCTCCACCCAGGCATCACCGTTCTCCGCCTTCACAATCTTGTACGGGACAATGTCCTTGTCCTTGCGGGTCATCGGATCGTCATATCGCCGCCCGATCAAGCGCTTGATGGCGTACAACGTGTTAGTCGGATTGGTCACCCCCTGCCGTTTGGCAGCCTGCCCGACCAGGCGCTCCCCATTGCTGGCGAAAGCCACCATGGATGGAGTCGTCCGCACACCTTCGCTGTTTTCAATAACTTTCGGTTCACCACCTTCCATCACGGCTACACAGGAGTTGGTGGTGCCCAGATCAATGCCGATGACTTTACCCATTGCCAAAATCCCTCTCTCGTTGCTTCCTGACCCGCCCGGAATTCAGATGCACCC
Organism: Magnetococcales bacterium; assembly: GCA_015231175.1. NCBI lineage: Bacteria > Pseudomonadati > Pseudomonadota > Magnetococcia > Magnetococcales > Magnetococcales bacterium. The sequence continues at coordinate 37,280 of JADGBZ010000019.1, forward strand.
CAGCAAAAGGGATCGCACCCCTCGACATGGATATGGAAACGACCAACCCTTCTGTCAAGCCCATGCTGCTCATTTTCCTTACCCTGTCCGATTTTATTTTTTTTCCACCGCTCACTGGGCAACCGCCACCAACGCCGGTCGCAACAGACGCTGATGCAACAAATATCCTGCCTGAAATTCCTGGACGACACTCCCGGGAACCGCTCCCTCCTTGGTCACCTGGATCATGGCCTGATGTTGATTGGGATCGAACGGCTGATCCAAGGATTCAATCCGGGTCACGCCATGCTTGTTGAAAATCCGCAACAACTCGGTGCGCACCAGGGTCACGCCATCAAGCAGACCCTTGACGCCCGAATCGGGCGATTCTTCACCGGATTGACTCCCCTCCAGGGCACTCAAGGCCCGGTCCAGGTTGTCCGCCACCAATAACAAATCCTTGGCAAACCCCTCCAACGCAAATTTGCGGGAGGCATCCATCTCCCGTGCCGTGCGTTTGCGCAGATTGTCCATGTCCGCCATGGAACGAAGATAGGCCTGCCGCCACTCTTCGACCTTCTCTTCCAGCACCCGCACCCGCTCCTCGGGATCCACAGCCGGCTCAGGGGCGACCTCCGGTTCAACCTGGACGTCACCACCCTGCTGCTCGGGTGACTGCACCTCACCAACCGGTTCGGACGTATTGGTCACAGACTCCTGACGAGATCCGTTTGTTTCGTCACCTTGGCCATTCATGGGTGAAACCTTCCTCCTGCCAGATTGCAAAAAACCAAATCACGATTCAGGGCGTTCAACCATCTCCGCCGGCGTTACCCCAGAAGAGAGCAGGCCACTCAACGCCAGAACGGTAAACTCCACCAGGGGAATGACATACGAGTAGTCCAGGCGGGTCGGCCCCAGCACGCCCAAGGTACCGGAGAGAAGGTTCTCCGGCCCGGTGAACTTGCAGGCCACCATGGCACACCCCCCCTCCCGGCTCAACTCCGACTCCGAACCAATGAACAGTTGCACGCCGTTGGCGCGCAAACAATGGTCCAAAAGGTCGATATATTTTTTCTTCTCCTCAATCTCCGCAAGCACATCAAGAAGGCGACCGGAACCCGTCAGGTCATCGGGACTCAACAAATTCAAATGCCCGTTGACTATCAGCCCCGCGCCCTCGGACCATGGTCCCACGGCCCCTTCCAGCAATTTTTTTTGCAAATCCCGATAGTCCTGTTCGCCGCTGGCAACCTCTTCGGCAAGCTGCTGTCGCGCCTCCTTCAGGGTCAGCCCTTTCAAACGCCGACTCAAGGAGCGACCTATGGCATCCAACTCCTTCTGCGTATAGGACTCCTCCAGGGTCAGGATGCGATTCTGCAACTGTCCGGAGTGGGAAACCAGCAATGCCACGATCTTGCTGCCACGCACCCCTTGCCGCCCCTCCAAACGGATAAAATGGATCCGCTCCAGAATGGCGTTCTTCATGTCGGGAGGAAGAACAAGGCAGGCTTGATGGGTCAAATCCGCCACTTCCCGGCTGATCTGGTGCAACGTGGCGGGCAGATCCATCCCCCCCTTTTCGCACGCCTCCAAAATGCGGCATTTGGTCCCATTCCCGAGTGGATCCCGCTCCAGCAAAGCATCCACGTAGAAACGAAAGCCCCGATCCGTGGGAATCCTCCCCGCCGAAGTGTGCGGTTGCGTCAGATAACCCATGACCTCAAGTTCCGACATGGCGTTGCGAATGGTTGCCGAGGAGAGGTTCAGGCGCGCCTGCTCCCGCACGGCCTGCGAGCCCACGGCCCCCCCATGCGCTATGTGGGACTCCACGACAAGTTTGAGTATGGTGCTGTGACGCTGGGTCAGCATGACGGGAAAATCGGAATCGGGATAAACCTGCGCAAACACAAAAAACCGAAACGAAGAAAGCGCCCCCATTCCGGCAAACCGAACCTGCTCAAGACCGCAGGATATAACCAGCCCCTGCCTCTGTCAAAGCACAACCCGCTTCCCCGGCAGCATTCAGGCCTCACAGTCAGACGATCAGGACAGCAGAATAACAAGGAAATCCGCATCCGCCCAGCCCAACCTCCACAATCTTGCCATGCACCTGGAAGGCTGTTATGCTCGGCCAGGTGGGTGGGTATGAAACCGGTGCGACCGCCCAACAGGCCAGACAGGCAGCCCCTCCCGGAGCCCCCTCCATACATACACCCGCAGATCCCGACCGGTACCAATCCGCATCAACGGGGGATGCCTCCCGGGCACCACACCGCACCTGATATTCGCCAACCTGGAGAGTCGATTCGGAGGCGCACATGCGTGACCATGGTTTCGTTCTGACTGTCGCCATCCTGTTGCCCTTTTCCGCACTGGCGGGAGATGTACCGGATACTCCTATGGCGAAGAAACAGATGGTTTATGTCCCGGTCTATTCACACGTGCTGCATGGCAACACGAAGCGCGATGGCAAACCCGAAGAGATGCTGCTCTCCTCCATGTTGAGCGTCAGAAATACCGACCCAACGTATGGCATGACTATCACCAGCGCCGACTATTACGACACAAATGGCCGGATTATCCGCCGATACCTGTCCGGCCCAAAAAGCATGCCAGCCTTGGGTTCCACCGATTTCTTCGTGGAAAATCGCGATCGAACCGGCGGCACGGGAGCCAATTTCATTGTCGTGTGGGAAGCCGCCCAACCCATCAACCCGCCTATTCTGGAATCGGTTCAGGTCTATTTTTGGGGAACCCAGTCCCAGGCCTTTGTCAGTCGGGGACAAGCCATTCGCCCACACCCTGTCCCCGCAAAACCCCACGAAATTCCACGCCCATGACATCGGCCCCGGCCCGACAGGGCACGGCGATGTTGACCAAATCCGAAGGGGCGGGCGGAAACCAATCAAGCCACCCCCCCCCTCCGACTTGGCAAATCAGCGGCATCCCGATTCGTCGCCAGGCGCTGAATGGTTTCGAGTCAAGTAAGCATCATGTCCCGGACCTGATGCGCCCCCGCAGGGGTCAGGCCAGGTGATCGCGAATCAAAACTTCGGCAATCTGCACGGCATTCAGTGCGGCGCCCTTGCGCAGATTGTCCGATACCACCCACATCTGCAACCCGGAGGGAATGCTCTCATCCTCCCGGATGCGGGAGACATAGGTCCAGTCCGTACCCGACGCCTCCAGGGGCGTGGTGAAACCGGCATGTTCGGGATCATCCACCACCTTCACCCCGGGGGCGCGGCTCAGAATCCCCCGCACCTCGGCAACAGTCAGCTTTTTCCCGGTCTCCACATTCACCGCTTCGGAGTGACTGTTGAACACAGGCACCCGAACGCAGGTCGCCGTCAGGCGAATATCAGGATCGAGTATCTTGCGTGTTTCATTGACCATTTTCATCTCTTCCTTGGTGTAGCCATTCGCAAGGAACTGATCAATCTGGGGAACTAAGTTGCAGGCAATCTGTTTGGCCATCTTTTTCGGGGAAACGGCAGGACCGAGACCATAATGGGCCTTGTTCTGGCCATCCAGTTCATCGATGGCCGCCTTGCCGGCGCCAGACACGGCCTGGTAGGTCACCACCACCACCCGCTTGATGGTGGCAGCATCGTGAATCGGCTTCAGGGCCACCACCATCTGGATGGTTGAGCAGTTGGGATTGGAGATGATGTTTTTCTTGCGATATTGGGCAATGGCCTGGGGATTGACTTCGGGCACCACCAGAGGCACATCCGGATCCATGCGGAAAAAAGAGGTGTTGTCGATCACCACACAACCCGCAGCGCTCGCCTTGGGAGCGAACTCCTTGGAAACCGAAGCCCCCGGGGAAAACAAGCCAATCTCCGCTTGGTGAAAATCAAAGGTTGCCAAATCCTGTACAGGCAGTTCCTCCCCCCGAAAAGGCAGACTTAGGCCCAACGAACGGCTGGAAGCCAACAAATGCACCTGATTCACCGGAAAATTCCGCTGCTCCAGAATTCGGATCATTTCCCGTCCGACATTTCCCGTGGCGCCAACCACGGCAACATTGTATTTCCGCATGGGTCTATTCCTCAAAGGTCTGATATGATAAATTTTTATTAGGGCTTTGCCCCGATTCCACCAGAAATCTGTCCTGGACTTTCCTGGAAGCCAGCCCCCTGAACCCCGGTTTGTTGGATTTCTGTGCGCCGGGTGCCGGACAGTTGCGGTGTTTCTATCCAACCATGGCGGCAACCACGGCAGCACCCATCTCCCGGGTGCCAACTTGTTGCCTGCCGGTCTGCATGATATCCGGCGTCCGTAGCCCCTGATCCAGAACCTGATGGACAGCCCTTTCGATGCGCTCCGCCGCCGCAGGCAGCTCCAACGAATGCCGAAACATCATGGCTACGGAAAGAATCGTCGCCAACGGGTTGGCCACACCTTTGCCGGCAATATCAGGCGCGGAACCATGGATCGGCTCATAAAGCGCGTACCGGTCTCCCAACGAAGCCGAAGGGAGCATGCCAATGGAACCGGTCAACATGCTGGCCTCGTCGGAAAGAATATCACCGAACATGTTGGTGGTCAGGATCACGTCGAACTGGCGCGGATTGCGGATCAACTGCATGGCGGCATTGTCCACATACATGTGGCTGAGTTCCACATCCGGAAACTCGGCGTTGCGTATGTCGGTCACCACCTGACGCCACAACTCCGTGGACTCCAAAACATTGGCCTTGTCAACCGAGCAGACCCGGTTCTGGCGTCGTTGTGCCGCCTTGAAAGCGGAACGGGCGACACGCTGGATTTCATCGGTGGTGTAGACCAGGGTGTTGAAACCACGTTTCCGCCCATCCGCAAGGGTTTCCACCCCGCGCGGTTCCCCGAAATAAATACCCGAGGAGAGCTCCCGCACCACCATGATGTCGATCCCACTGACCACCTCTGGCTTCAGGGAGGAGGCATCGGCCAACTGGGGAAACACCTTGGCAGGTCGCAAATTGCAGTACAGGTCCAACCGCTTGCGAATGCCCAGCAAGCCCCGTTCCGGACGCACGCTGTAATCCAGGGATTCCCACTTCGGCCCCCCCACAGCGCCCAGCAGGACGGCTTCCGCCTCCTTGGCCTGCTCCACGGTCCTCCCCGGCAACGGGGAGCCGGTGATATCGTAGGCGCTGCCGCCAATCAACCCCTCCGTGAGGCGAATCGGCAACTTGTCGTGGGCGATGACCCACTCCAGCACCTTGCGCGCCTCGGCCACGATCTCCAACCCGATGCCGTCGCCAGGCAACAGCAGAATGGTCTTGTCCATATCTCGTCTCTCTCCAACTATGGGGCCATAGCCCAGGGTTCCGCCTGCCGTCGCCGGGCCTCGAAAGCCTCGATGGCCGGAAGGTGCTCCAGGGTCAGACCAATATCATCCAGCCCCTTGAGGAGGCAATGACGGCGGAAGGAATCAACAGTAAAAGGGTGCTCGGTCCCATCGGGAGCCGTCAAAATTTGCCGTTCCAGATCAACCGTGATCTCGGCGCCGGGACGCGCCAGCACAGCAACAAAAAGGGCATCGACGATCCGGGCCTCCAGCACCAGAGGAAGAATGCCGTTCTTGAAGCAGTTGTTGAAAAAAATGTCGGCATAACTCGGCGCCACAATGCACCGGAAACCATAATCCAGCAAAGCCCAGGGGGCATGTTCACGGCTGGAGCCGCAGCCAAAATTATCCCGCGCCAAAAGAATCTTCGCCCCCTGATACCGGGGTTGGTTGAGAATAAATTCGGAATTGAGAGGTCGCCCGGCATTCGGCTTGCCCGGCTCGCCACGATCCAGATAGCGCCACTCGTCAAACAGGTTGGGACCGAAACCGGTACGCTCGATCGATTTTAAAAATTGTTTGGGAATGATGGCATCGGTATCGACATTGGCCCGATCCAGAGGGGCTGCCAGTGCTGTCAAGCGGACAAAGGGTTCCATGATCGTCATCCTGGTTGTGTGAAAAAAAACTGCACCTTGCGGGGGGGTGCCTCGGATACCGCAGTTTATCGCCCCGGCCCCCATACGGGGCGTTGCCCCGAGCCCCATGGCGGGGTTTTACCGGGTTGCGCCTCGAACACCGTGCGGGGCGTTGCCCCGGACCCCATGCGGGGCGTTGCCCCGAGCCCCATGGCGGGGTTTTACCGGGTTGCGCCTCGAACACCGTGCGGGGCGTTGCCCCGAGCCCCATGGCGGGGTTTTGCTGGGTTTCGTCTCGAACACCGTGCGGGGCGTTGCCCCGGACCCCATGCGGGGCGTTGCCCCGGACCCCATGCGGGGCGTTGCCCCGGACCCCACCAGAGAGGAAGGGCGCAGCCCTTCCTCCTGGACCTCCATCCCAGTCTTTCAAACGTTTTTTTATTACGCTTTTTTCGCCCAGGTACGCACATCGACAAAATGCCCGGCGATGGCACTGGCCGCCGCCATGGCCGGACTGACCAGATGCGTCCGCCCATCCTTCCCCTGCCGGCCCTCAAAGTTTCGATTGGAGGTGGCAGCACACCGCTCACCCGGGGCCAGGACATCGTCGTTCATGGCCAGACACATGGAACACCCCGGCGCCCGCCACGAAAAACCCGCCTCGGTAAAGATACGATCCAGCCCTTCCGCCTCGGCCTGCTGCTTGACCAACCCCGAACCGGGAACGACCATGGCCAAACGGACACTCGCCGCCACCTTGCCCCCCCGCACCACAGCAGCCGCCTCACGCAAATCTTCGATGCGACCGTTGGTGCAGGAGCCGATGAACACCTTGTCCACGGCGATCTCGGTCATCGGCGTTCCTGGTCGCAACCCCATATAAGCCAGCGCCCGCTCCATACCCCCGCGCCGGGTCGGATCCTTCTCCTGGGCTGGATCGGGAACCCGCCCATGGATCGGCACCACCATCTCGGGGGATGTGCCCCAACTCACCTGAGGTGGGATATCCGCTGCGGCAAAGGTCATCTCACGATCAAACCGGGCGCCCGGATCCGAGTGCAGTTGCCGCCAGAATGCCACGGCCTGTTCCCACTGCGCCCCCCTGGGGGCAAACGGCCTGCCATGCACATAGGCGATGGTTTTATCGTCTACCGCCACCATGCCGGCCCGCGCCCCGGCCTCGATGGCCATGTTGCAGACAGTCATGCGCCCTTCCATGGAGAGATCCCGCACGGCGGAACCGGCAAATTCAATCACGTAACCCGTCCCCCCTGCCGTGCCGATCTGACTGATCAGGTAGAGGACCAGATCCTTGCCGGTACACCCCTCCGGCAAGGCCCCTTCGACGGCGATGCGCATGGTCTGCGGCTTTTTTTGCAGGAGGGTCTGCGTCGCCAGGACATGTTCGACCTCCGAGGTGCCAATGCCAAACGCCAGCGCACCAAAGGCCCCATGCGTGGCGGTGTGGGAGTCGCCACACACCACCGTAAAACCAGGCAAGGTCAACCCCTGCTCCGGCGCCATGACATGCACCACCCCCTGACGCAAATCCCCCATGCCAAACAGGGTCACGCCAAATTCACGGCAATTTTTCTCCAGGGTCTCCACCTGAATGCGTGACACCGGATCCACAATGCCCCTCTCCAGATTGTGGGTGGGCACATTGTGATCCGGCACGGCAAACGTGGCCTCGGGATGCCGCATGCGCCGGCCATGCATCCGCAACCCGGAAAAAGCCTGCGGACTGGTCACCTCATGCACCAGATGTCGGTCGATATACAAAAGCGCCGTCCCATCCTCCCCCGTGCGAATCACATGGGCTTGCCAAATCTTGTCAAAAAGCGTCTGCGGCGTCATGAAAAACTTCCTTCGGAGGTAGGTGCAAAATTTACGTGCAAACGTTCTATACTAGTATGGTTTGAGGGTGGTTGACAAGGGGGATTGTCAGCATCAGGAGCGCACATCGACCCAAAAAAACATCGGCGTGCGCCTGCAACCATCCATAAAATGGGTGGATCCCCCTCGCGATTGCAACTTCCCAACCCCGGAGCGTCTAAATCACATATTTTGTTTCGGAATAAAAATTTTTGGGAAGAACCAGGTCAGCACATTCCATCGCTCATATCAAGGATGCAGGCAAAAATTATGGTGTTTTATGGGTTTTTTAAAGAAATGCTTCTGTTGTGAGGCTATTATGTTGAAAATACATAGATGGACGCCAGGAAGGCATCCAGATCGGTGAACAAAAAGGCGAGGCCACGACTCTGCTTCGCACCCTCCGCCGCCGTTTTCCCGACCTGCCCACCTGGGTTGAGTCCAGGGTTCTTGCCGCCAATCTGGAGACCCTGGATACGTGGATAGACAGGGCCATTGACGCACGCTCGATCCATGACATCTTTGGTGACGAGACAACCGGCGGAACGACTTGAACGCAACAGTTGCGCAAGC
>JADGBZ010000020.1 GCA_015231175.1 Magnetococcales bacterium
AGAGCGCGGCGGCGTTGGCCGATTGCGACCCGGTCGATGGCAATCATCCGGTTCATTGAGCCACCTCCGCAGATTCCGCTTCGTTTCTCGCGTGGACGTGATTCACCAGGACCGCGAGGGGGCGTTCGACCGCGCCTTTCCGGTAGGGCGTTCCGGCCAACTGGAATTGGGTGAAGGCGGTCAGCTTCAGCGCAGAGAGTTGCCGACCCTGAACGAAGGCGTTCCAGGCCAGCGCCACGGCCTTGATGTGGTCCATGATGTTGCTGCCGCTGGCGGGCGTACTGGTCAGGTAGATCAGCAGCGTCTTGCGGGGGTCGGTGCGGCGCAGGCCATCATCGGCGGCAATCCCGTTCCAGAAGTCGTAACCCTGGTTGGGTTGCCATTTGAGGGTCTCCAGGCCGACCGCCATCACGGCGGCCCGCATCAGGACCTTCTGGTTCTGCTTGACCCCGCCGCCGATGGCCGTGTGGTAGGCCTCGATGTGCTCCCGGTAGAGGTCCATGGCGTCCAGGCGCAGATCCCGGGAATGGGCGATCTCCACATCGCGGCTGATGGGGCTGTCCAAACCGGACATGATGATGCGCAGCGCCGCCGAGGCCGCGTTCTTGAAAGAGGCCGGAACGTTGATCTCGAGGTCGCTGGCCCGGATGGTGGCCGACCAATCCCGCCGCCGGTGAATGTCATGGCGGGCGTACAGCCGTGCGACCGTCTTCATGTCGTCCACAGGGGTGGTGAGCACGGTCAGGGGAATGGTGACGCCGCTCTTCACCACGGCGTGGAGGGTGTGGTTCCCGTTGATCAGGAACTTCTGCCGGCCAACCTGGGCGAAGTGGATGGTGGTGCCTTCGATGAAGCGGCCCCGGGCCATCTCCACGGCCAGGCGCTGGATATGCTGGTCCGACAGGTTGCGCTGCTTTTCGTAGGCGAAGGTCCGCAGCCAGGCATCGGCGTGTTGGGGGGTGACCAGAGTCAGTTCGCTGGTGACGTGCTCGTTCATCTCTTCCTCCTGAAGAAGATCCTGGAAAATCCGCACGTCAGGCCCGCCAGGAATCGGGCTTTTCGGACCATGAATCCTAGACGTGCGGAACCGTGCCCTTCAGATGGCCAGCAACATGGCCACTCGGGCGGGGCGTTGTTCGACCGGCCTGTTCAAGTGCCGGAGATAAAGCTCATCGATCTGCCGGGCGGCCTGTCCGGCATCCACGCCCATCAGGTCGCAGATGAATCCGAAGCCGCCGGGCTCCATGGAACGGCAGCGGAAATACCGCTTCAGGTGGAGCACCTCGGAACGGAAGAGCGGGTTGGTCCACAGGTCCGGGTCCTTCTCCACCTTCTGCACCAGCGCCTTGGCGTCCTTCACCGCCTGGTTCAGCACCGCGATCCATAGCGCCTTCTCTGTTCCCGGGGTCCGGGCGATCTCACCAGCAGGAGGGCTGTTCACGGTGATCTGCTTGTCCTTCATGGCCTTGGCCCCTTTGGGTTCAGGGTCGCTTGCGTTGCTGCTTTCCAATCCCGGTTGGTTGTGATTGCGAGCCGGGTTTGCCCTCTATAGCGCAACCCCAATGCCAGATGACTTTTTGTCAATGAAAGCAGCTATTTGAATGCGTTTTTCCGGGCTTGGAACGGGGGCATTTTTGAGGGAGGGTGGGCTGGCGCTGGGAGGAATGCGAAATGGAACGGATGGCCTGCAAAACGGAATGGAATGGCAGCGAATTGGAACGCCATGACAACAAAATGGAACGCAAAAGCTGCAAATCGGAACGGCATGGCCCGCATGGTGGAATGGCCAAAATGCCTGGAACAGGCCATGAACACTGCGCATTTCAGGCGGAGGGGGGCGATGGGCAATGCGGGCCACAGAATGGAACGCTGTGGCCTGCAATCTGGAACGGCATGGCCCGCATAACGGGCCGTTCTCACTTGAATGAAGGGAGGGCGGACTCAGAGATGGTCCGCTTTTTGATCTATGGAACGACGTGATTGCGAGCCGCTGATTGTTCCCACATCAGAGGTGATCGCCATGAGTGCATTGAAAGGAACCGGATTCCGCCCCCCCACGCCCGATCTGATGTCCGCCGAAGAGCGGTTGGACGAAGTGGCCGGCATCCTTGCGAAGGGTATGGCGCGGGTTCTGGAAAAGAGAAAAACCGAGCATTTACCACTGGATAAGACGCCAACCATACGCCCTTATGGTCCGAAACCAACTCAAGGAGAAGGACCATGAGCGACATCGATGTAATCAAACAGGTGGCCGCCCTGCCGGGGATGGCCACGCCGGAATTGAAAGCCCTGTGGACCAAGTACAACGAGACGGAGCCGCCTCCGTTCAACCGGACGTTTCTGGTGAAGCGACTGGCGTATCGAATCCAGGAACTGGCCTACGGCGGACTCTCGGAGGAGACCGAGAAACGACTGGAGGAGATGTCTGCCGACAACGGCGAGGCCACGCCTGCGAAAGCGAACAGGGAGCAGCAGATCCTGCCCGGCACCCGGCTGGTCCGGGAGTACAAAGGCAAGGAATACGTCTGCACCGTGCTGGAAGACGGGTTTGAGTACCAGGGGCGGCGCTTCAAGAGCCTGACGGGGGTGGCCAACTTCATCACCGGCACCCGGTGGAACGGCTACATTTTCTTCGGCCTCAAGAAGTACGTGGATCCCAGGAGGAAGTCATGAGCCCTCGGAAAACGGTTACACCGAAGGTCCGGTGCGCCATCTACACCCGCAAATCGACCGACGAGGGGTTGGACATGGAGTTCAACTCCCTTGATGCCCAACGGGAATCCTGCGAGGCCTACATCGCCTCCCAGAAGTCCGAAGGCTGGTTCCTGGTTCCGGATCGCTACGACGACGGAGGTTTTTCCGGCGCGAACCTGGAGCGGCCCGCCTTGAAGAGGCTGCTCGAACAGGTCGAAGCCGGCCTCGTCAACGTGGTGGTGGTCTACAAAATCGACCGGCTGACCCGATCCCTTCTGGACTTCGCCAAGCTGGTTGAAACCTTCGACCGGCATGAGGTCACCTTCGCCAGCGTTACCCAGTCGTTCAATACCACGACATCCATGGGGAGGCTCACGCTCAACGTGCTCTTGAGCTTCGCCCAGTTCGAGCGGGAAATCGCGGCGGAGCGGATCCGGGACAAGATCGCCGCCTCGAAACGGAAGGGGATCTGGATGGGTGGGCACGTTCCCATCGGATACATCGTCCGCGACCGCAAGCTGGAGGTGGTACCGGAAGAGGCCGAACTGATCCGGTTCATCTTCAAGCGGTACCTGGAGACAGGCTCCGCCCTCACCATTGTCGAGGAGTTGGATCTGGCTGGCGCGGTTGCCCGCAGTGGCAAGCCTTTTGACAAGGGCTACATCTACCGGATTCTCGGCAACCGCCACTACCTGGGCGAGATCCCCATGGGCGAACAGAGTTTCCCCGGGGAGCATGACGCGTTGGTGGATCAGGAAAGCTGGAACAAGGCCCAGGCGCTGCTTGCCTCCAACAACCGGCAGCGGGTTCGTCGGCGGCGCAGGAAGAGCCTGGCATTGCTGTGCGGAATCATCTACTGCCGCCACTGCGACCGCTCCATGAGCCCGACCTACGTTCGAAAGCGGGGGAAGGAATACCGCTACTACCTCTGTCAGGCGGCATCCAAGAACGGCCACAAGACCTGCGCGATCTGCAGCGTGGCCGCCAACGAGATCGAGTCGGTGGTGGTTCAGCAGGTCCGCACGGTGCTGCGTTCGCCGGAGGTGGTGGTCAAGACATGGCGGGCCGGGCGCAGGGCCGGAACCGAGATCCAGGAACGGGATGTCACCGAGGCGCTGCAACGGCTCGATCCGGTTTGGGATGAGCTTTTCCCGGCGGAACAGCAACGCCTGATCCAGTTGCTGGTGGCCAAGGTGGACGTGTTCCCCGACGCGGTGAAGGTCCATCTGCGCGCCGAAGGGCTGAATACCCTGGCCCGTGAACTGAACGACCTTTGGAACCAGAAGAAGGAGAAAGCGGCATGAGAGCGGAACTGAGCAGGGACGGATCCACCATCGTCATCACCATCCCCATGCACATGCGTAAGAGAGGGGGGCGGAGGTTGATCACCGCCCCCAACGGCATGGACGACCATCCCATTCAAACCAGGGACGACACCCTGGCCCGGCTGGTGGCCAAGGCCCATCGTTGGCTGAAGGACCTGGAGGCAGGCCGGGCGAGGTCCATCCGGGCGCTGGCGGAACAGGAGAAGCTGGACGACTCCTACGTGGCCAAGGTCCTGCGCCTGACCCTGTTGGCCCCGGATATCGTGGAAACCATTCTCGACGGCACCCAGCCGGACGTCCTGACCTGGCGGGAGTTGGCCAAGCCGTTTCCGCCGGAGTGGCCGAAGCAGCGGGAGCAGTGGGGCATCTATGCGCCGGCCTGAACGCCGGCGCGTTCCCCTCGGCGGGACGCCCCGGTTTGGACCCGGGGTGATGTTGGAGACCAATGGCCGATTCGAACCGGGCATTCATAAGCAAATACTGTTATTCATTGTAATTGCATATGAAAGAGTGAGTCCGAATTTCCCGGACTCACCGGGCCTGAGTCCACAGCTTTTTGAGAATATGGGCGGAGAGAGAATAAAATGGGGGCGAGTGGCGGGGGCGAATCCGGCGACGGGTATGGCGGTCACTCCGCGCATGCATCCGCTAACCATTGGAAACATTGAAGAATTCAGGCATGAAAAAACCGCCCCGAGAGGCGGTTCTTCACCAGGGAGTTGGTCCCTGAGTTTTTGAATGGTGGGCCCACCAGGATTCGAACCTGGGACCGACCGGTTATGAGCCGGCGGCTCTGACCGCTGAGCTATGGGCCCGCTTGGGGGGACATGATCGGGGCTTTTAGGTCAGGATTCAAGGAAACTCCTGAGTTTACGGGAGCGGGTGGGGTGGCGGAGCTTGCGCAGGGCTTTGGCTTCGATCTGGCGGATGCGCTCGCGGGTGACGTGAAACTGCTTGCCCACCTCTTCCAGGGTGTGATCGGTTTGCAGGCCGATGCCAAAGCGCATGCGCAGCACGTTCTCTTCGCGACCGGTGAGCGTTTTCAGGACGCGCCCGGTGGTGTCGCGCAGGTTGGACATGATCGCCAGGTCGGACGGGGAGAGCATGGATTTGTCTTCGATGAAATCCCCCAGGTGGGAATCCTCCTCGTCGCCCACAGGGGTCTCCAGGGAGATGGGCTCCTTGGCAATCTTGAGCACCTTGCGCACCTTTTCCAGACTCATTTCCATCTGTTCGGCAATTTCTTCCGGGGTGGGTTCGCGACCGATCTCCTGCACCATCTGCCGACTGGTGCGCACCAGTTTGTTGATGGTTTCGATCATGTGGACCGGAATGCGGATGGTGCGGGCCTGATCGGCGATGGAACGGGTGATCGCCTGCCGGATCCACCAGGTGGCATAGGTGGAAAATTTATAGCCGCGCCGCCACTCGAATTTGTCCACGGCCTTCATCAGGCCAATGTTGCCCTCCTGGATCAGGTCGAGGAACTGCAACCCCCGGTTGGTGTATTTTTTGGCAATGGAGATGACCAGACGCAGGTTGGCCTCGACCATCTCCTTTTTGGCCTGGGCAGCCTTGCGTTCGCCGTTGAGAACCTTTTGATAGGTTGCCTTCAGATCGGGGATGCTTTGGTCAGCCTCGATCTCCAGTTGGCCCAGGGCACGCTGGATTTCCAAAATTTTTTCGGCATGCTGGATGAAGCGTTGCCAGGCCTGATCTGGATTGCCGGCCATTTGCCCCAGCCACTCCAGGTTGCTTTCATTGCCGGGGAAGCTGCTCAACAAGGCGTTTTTGGAAACCCCGGTCTTTTCGACGATCTCCAAAATTTTGCCTTCCAGACCCCGGGCGCGATGGACAAAATTTTTAATCTTCTGCACCAAACGATCGCGCTGTTTCTGGGAAAATTTGACTTCGGACACCACTTCGATAATGTGTTTTTTGCAGTCGTCATACTTTCTTTGCAGACGTTTCAGCTTGCGGAGATCCTCTTCAGCCTGGGCTTGTTCCATCTCCGCGAGGATCTGCTTGAGATTTTCATTTTCCCGCGCAATGGTGTCGAAAGTCTCCTGGGTCTGGCGGATCAACTCCCGCATGCGGCCACCATCGTCTGCGGCGGGATGGTCGTGGGGAACGACATCATCGTCGACCAGATCGGCCAGGACATCCAGTTCATCGGGCTCCAGGGCTGCTTCCTTGATCTTGTCTTTGGTCGGGGTCTCCTCGGTACCCTTGGCGGCTGCCCCCTTCTCCGCCATGGGTTCCACACCCAGGACATCCAAAGATGGGTCACCATCGGCATCGGGGGTGAGGGGCTCAATCCGAACATCGCCGTCGTCCCGATCCTCTTCTCCTTCTCCGTCTCCTTCTCCCTCCTCCTCTTCTTCCTCTTCCTCGTCAAGGCCGCCGCCCTCTTCCAGAGTGGGAGGCGCAATGTCGAGAATGTCACGCAGGGAGATTTGATTGTCCCGCAACTTTTCCGCCAGGCTGATCACCTCCTGGAAGGTGGAGGGGGCATCACAGATGGCCGCAATCACCTCATTGCAACCGGCCTCTATACGCTTGGCAATAACGATCTCACCCTCACGGGTGAGCAACTCCACAGACCCCATCTCTCGCAAATACATGCGCACCGGGTCATCGGTCTTACCCAGATCGATATCGTCGATACCGACTTCCAGCGGGGAGCGCTTGCCGGGGGAGTCGATATCATCGATCTCCATCTCCTCCCCTTCGAGTAATTTATCTTCACCGATTTTTTCCAGGTCTTCCGCTTTTTCCTCCAAGGAATCTTCAGGTTCATCGACCAGACTGATACCCATATTGTCCAGGAGGGCAACAACATCCTCGATCTGTTCCGCCGAGGTGATGTTGGTGGGGAGGACATCATTGACCTCATCGAAGGTGAGAAAGCCCCGCTCCTTGCCGTGCTCAATGAGCCGCTTCATGTGGGTCCGGGAAATATCGTCACTCATAGGGCCTGTCCACACTGGGGGGTTGTTGTTGCTGCGTGGTGAACCATGGCGATCAATGCACAGTGGGTGCCATGGACCTTTTTTGATCAAGACGCGCCTTTTCTTTTTTGTACCCACTCAGCTGCATAAGTTCCTGATCGGTCCATACGCCCGTTGCTCGATTCTTTTCTTCCAGGCGTTGAATATCGCGGTCGATACGCCGGCGCAGGCAGGTATCCAGGCACCCCTCCAACTCTTTTTCAAGATCATGGGGCAAGGTCTCCTCCGCAGCCAGAACTGCTTGTGCCAGGGTGCGCAGTTCCAAAGTTGGAAGCGTTTCCAGGGCCAGGGGTGAGTCGTCATTCCACTCCAGTTCAAGGTGGATACACGCCTGCAACAGGGCATTCATATGCGGATTTTCCAATTCCAGTCGCTCCAGGTCATCCTGCAACTTTTGCATAAAAAATGGGCGACGGAGCAAAATGGCCAGCAGGGCCTGCTCAAAATTGCGCCCCGACATGGCCTGACGCGGAAAAAAGGCTGGGTGCCGACCCTCCTGCGGGGAGTGGCGGAAACGAGAGGGTTGCTCCCGGGAGAGCGTTCCGGGTGGGCGAACATGGGGAGCACCCAAAACCTGGGCTCCCGACAAACCGTAGCGTTGACCGACCTTGTCGGCAAACAGATCTCGCAAAAGCGGGTCGGCAACTTTAAGCAGTCGCTGGCGCACTTGGTGTACCAGGGCAGCCATCCCTTCCGGGGTGTCGATCTGGAGTCCCTGGCCGAGAGTTTCCAGCAAAAATTCGAGCAGGGGTTTGGCTTTGCGCAAACGTCCCTGAAATCCCTCGCTCCCTTCCCGGCGCACCACCTGATCGGGATCTTCTCCTTTGGGCAGAAAGATGAAATCGACGCGACGCGACGCTTCCAACCCATCCATGACCTGTTCCAGGGCGCGCCAAGCCGCTTTCTTCCCGGCAACGTCGCCATCGAAGCAGAAGGTCAGATGGTGGCAACGCCGCCACAACAGACGCAGATGATCCGGCGTCAGGGCGGTGCCCAAGGTTGCAACGGTGTTGCCGAAGCCATATTCGGCCAGGGTGATCAAATCCATGTACCCTTCGACCACAAGCACCCGTTTTTGCCGCTGGATCGCCTCCTGAGCCAGGTTCAGCCCATAGAGGACGTGGCCTTTTTGATAAAGTTCGGTTTCGGGGGTATTGATATATTTAGGTTCACCGGGTTCGAGCAGTCGACCGCCAAAACCCACCAGGCGCTGGCGGTGATCGTGGATGGGAAAGGTGATCCGGTTGCGAAACCGGTCGTAGCGATGTGGATGAGTTCCCCGGGGGGGGGCTCCTTTGTTACGTTCAGGGGCGTGGGTCACACACAGGCCGATTTTTTCCAGGTTCGCCCCGGCAGCGGTCCCACCACCGAAATGATCCAGGAGGTTGCTCCACCCCGGAGGGGCGAATCCCAGACCGAATTTTTGGATGGTCACCTCTTTGACCCCCCGTCCGGCCAGATAGTTTCGCCCCACTTCCCCTGCCGGCGCCGCGAGTTGTGCTTGAAAGTAGCGATTCACAGCGGCGAGAAGCTCATGCAGTTGGTGCTGATGGGCTCGGTGCGCAGCGGCATGCTGTTCCTGCCGGGCGGACAATGGATCCGGGTCCGGCAGTGCCAATCCCGCTTCGGCGGCGAGCATCTCCACAACGTCCTGGAAAGATGTTCCTTGGAGTTGCATAAGGAATTCAATGGCATCCCCTTTGACATCGCAGCCAAAGCACTTGAAAAAACCACGATCCCCCCGCACGTTGAAGGAGGGGGTCTTTTCCTGGTGAAAAGGACACAGTCCCACCCAACTGTTGCCTTTTTTTTTCAGGTGGACGTGCCGACCGATCAAGTCCACCAAGTCGATCCGCTCTTTGAGCCGGTCAAGAAAGCTGTCCGGGTAGCGCGCCATCCTGGGGCAGCCCCCTACTGGTTCAGGAACCGGAAAGGGCGGTTTTGACCAGGGCGGAGATTTGACCCAGGTCAGCCCGTCCGGCCACCCGATCTTTCAAAATTTTCATGACACGTCCCATATCCTTGGGGCTGTTGGCTCCACTTGCCGAGATGACCTGTTTGACGAGCGCCGCCAGATCATCCGCTGCCATCATTTGGGGCAGATAGGACTCCAGGAGGCTGGCTTCGCGTTCTTCGCGTTCGGCCTGCTCTTCCCGACCTGCCTGGCGGAAAGCCGCGACAGACTCCCGGCGCTGCTTGATCAAGGTGCGTATGACGCCATACATGGCCGCTTCGCCGGTATCCGTCTGGCCAGACTTGTCGAGATTGAGGAGAGCGGCCCGCAACATGCGGATGGCAGAGAGGCGTTCCGCATCCTGTGCCTTCATGGCCTCTTTCAAATCCTGGGTGATACGCTGGCGAAGATCCATAACCTCTTGCCTTTTGCCCTCGTGAAGAAATATACAGGGCTGCACTGGTAAGGTGGCTGAGTCAGGCCGCATCCGGCAGCGGCAACCCCCGGCGACAACTCCGGCCTGATGCGCACTGCCAACAGGGTGGAAGCTTCAGGCTCCGTCGGCTCTGGGCGGTTCAGAATCTGCGATATTCTGCAATTCTTGAGCCATAATTGTTTCTCTTAAAGCACAAAAGCCCCTCTCCAGGGGCTTCCAATGAACCCCCTTGTCTACTCCCCCTTGTCAAGTTTGTCAAGTTTTTTAAGGAAGACCGGAGCCGCACCAAAGGTGGCTCCGGTCAAATTCCGGGGACGGGACAAAGTCACGCGCCCGGCGCCCACCAAACTACCGGCGCTTCCAGGTCTCTGGGCTGAGGAAATCCTCTCCCTGCTCAATGCAATGTCCCTTCCAACCGGTTGTGCCATCCGGTTGCATCAAGCAAATAGTCGGCTTCTTCTCGTCCGCATAGGCTATGCCCATCACACCGCCAAGTTGGAACGCAACGCCCTTACTCTTACCTTCAGAATCCTGATAATTGACGTGAAAGGCCTCCCCTTTTTTGGTCACGCTGACGACGCCCTCAAACTTGCTCTTGTCTACGGCATCAACCCCAGTTACATCGTAACTTCCGGCAATATCGGCTGAAACGGCAGGGGCAGCAGCGGCGGCAGGGGCAGCAGCGGCGGCAGGGGCAGCAGCGGCGGCAGCAGCAGGAGCGGCAGCAGCAGGAGCGGCGGCAGGAGCGGCAGCAGGAGCGGCAGGAGCATCAGCGGCATCAACCCATGCCGGCATCGCATAAAGCCCCAGTGACAAAATTGCGGCAATCGAACAAAGCCGGGATTTTTGAATGCGCGTCATAAAAAGTATCCTCCCGTTGCATGGAAAATGTGGAACAACACCTCGAAAAATCGAAACCTGGCAAGGAATCAACGAAGCAATCAACCGATGCACCGGCGCATTCTGGCACGACAACACACGCTTCAACAACCCCCGCCGATCCCGCCTGGTTGCCTTCGCAGGCGTCCTGGTCACGAACGCGGAGAGCACGATCACGGCGATTCAGTGAACATCTGCCCCTCTTGTCGCCGCAGCAGGACAAGACCACATGACGGGATGCCGGATGCAGCGATACAATTCTGTTCTACACTGGACTGAAAGCCTGCATAATGATCTTGCCAATCTCTGCAACGACCAGGTCACGGGACGCACCCTTGAGAGGCGATTCCGTATGGTAGACAGCAACGGCGATCGGTGCAGCATGGGGGGGCAGCATGATCCCGATATCGTTCCGGGTGCCATTGTCGCCTGACCCGGACTTGTCGCCTACATGCCAGTCACTCGGAAGTTTGGCTCGCAGGAGCGTACCGGTTATGGGGCTGTCCAGCAGCCAACCCTTGAGTCGTTCGCGCGATGCGTCGGACAGAGCCTTCCCGCAAAGCAGGCGGATGACGTTTTGCACCATGGCCTCTGGCGTTGTGGTATCGCGCTCATCGCCAGTCAAGGCGCTGTTCATATCGGGTTCACTGCGATCCAATCGCGTCGTTTCATCTCCAAGGGAACGGATGTATCTGGTCCAACCCGCAGGACCACCCATCAATCCGAGCAACAAATTTGCAGCAGTATTATCGCTCCAGGTCGCCGCAGCCATGCAAACGTCTTCGAGCGTCATGAATCCAGCCGCAACGCTCTTGCGTGCAATCGGCGCATACTCCAGCACCTCCGCCTGGCTGAATGGAATGCGCTGGTCCAGTTTCAAGTATCCCCTGTCCACTAGGCTCAGGATCGCTGCGGCAGAGATCAATTTGTGGGTACTGCACATTGCAAAACGTTCGGTCGGACGCAACGCAATTCTGCCCCCCGACCCGGTGTCCAGTGCGACCACACCCAACCTGCCGCCACTCTTCGCCGCAACGGCGGCGATGGCTTCCTGGGCCTGATCCACTCTTGCAGCGGATACGGACGCTGGCATGGCCGATGCCAGCCTGGCATGAAACCCTGTCACTCCATAAGCAGCGCCGGCCATGATCGCCATGGCGAAACGTCGCCGCGTGAGAGACATGGTCATGCAAGATCCTTCCCTCTTCGATGCCGAACCGCATCCATTTTGAAAAACATCGCTTTATTCGTTGCCGGGCAATGAAAGGCTGCCGGGCCGGAAACATGACAAGCCTCTTTCATGGCGATTTCCGGGTCGGAATGTCCAGGACAACCCGGCGATTCTGGGCCCGGCCAACAGGGGTATCATTCGTGGCGACAGGTTGGGTCAGGCCAAACCCGGCAGCCTGCATACGCCCGGTGACCACCCCTTGCGCCACCAGGTGATTCAGTACAGCCTTGGCCCGTTTCAAGGAGAGATCCTGGTTGAACATCTCACCGCCCACGTTGTCGGTATGCCCTTGGATTGTCACACGCAAATCGGCATTCCGCTTGAGAATATCGACCACGTTGCGCAAACTCTCGTGGGTATGCGCGGGAATGGTCCAGGATCCCGTGGCAAAATTCAAATTGGGTATGACCCAGCAACCCCGGGCGTCGACAACAGCCCCGATCGGCGTTCCCGGGCAGGCGTCCAGATGATCCAGAACTCCATCCCCATCGCTGTCCAGGGGGCACCCCACTTTGTCGACAGCAACCCCATGAGGCGTATTCGGGCACTGGTCCTGGTCATCGATGACACCATCACCATCGCTGTCGCGTGGACACCCCACAGCATCCACGGGAACACCATAGGGCGTACCCGGGCAACGATCATCATTTTCCAGCACGCCATCCCGGTCGCTGTCGATGGCACAACCGCGATTGTCGACCGCCGCTCCCGGAGGGGTTGGCGGGCAGTGATCACGCACCAGGGGAGTCTTATCCTGGTCCACATCGCTCCGACGCCAGTCGTCTCCCGCCTGCGAAGGATTGGGCGGGGCCGGATGACAGGCCGCCGTGAGAAGAGCCGATAACAGCCATGCTCCCAACAAAACCTTCCGGCTCGGCGTGACCATGCAGTGACTCCATGCGTGCTAAACGACAAGGTTGAACAGGGCTGTGGGATACTCCCTGATTTGGCCCTTACGGTCAAGCCTGTTGAGCCACTCTTTTTTGCCTCTGTTGATCACGGCCCCCCTGTTCGACGAATCCCGATATCCACATCAGCTTCGTGGAACACAGTCTTGAAGGGCGGGTGAGATCCGCCAGACAATCCATTCTGGAACGACTGAAGCCCTGTGCGAACCGGATCCCGTTTCCGAATCGATCACCCGCCAGCCTGTTTTCGATACATGGTTGCCAGCGGATGCCCCGGCTGCAAAGCCAGAATACGGTCAAAATCGGCCAGGGCTTCCCTGGAACGTCCCAACCTGGATGCGGCCATGCCCCGCCGCAGAAGATATTCAATCTGGTCGGATCGTAAAGTCACAGCCTTGTCAAAAGCTTCCCATGCGGCCTGATAGTGTTCTCTGCCAAACAGGATGAGACCCCGACTGAAATGGGCTGGAGCGGCATCGGGCTGAAGGTTAACCGCCCGGTCAAAATCCGCCAGTGCCGGATCATTCTGTCCCATCTTTTGGTAAAGTTCGGCGCGGCTTACATGGGCCTGGAACGAACCGGGAGCCAAGGTGATCGCCCGGGTATAGTCGGCGATGGCCTGGGCGTTGTTGCCCAGTTTTTGGGCCAAATCCGCCCGGGCCAGGAGTGGATCACTCTCCTCGGGGTTCAACCTGATCAGGTGTCCCAGGTCGGTGAGTGCCTGCTCGGGACGTTGCATGCCCACCCAAGCATGCGCCCGTTCTTTCAGCAACGACACGTTGTCCGGCTCAAGAGCGATGGCTTTGCTCAAATCACGTACCCTGGCCTCGGGATTGCCTTTGCGGTCCCAGTATTCGGCACGGCGCAGCAGCGGATTGATGTCACCCGGATGTGCTGCGACATCGCGATTGTACAAATCCAGTGCAACTCCGTAGTCCCTGTTGGCCAACTCCCTGCGACCCATCCTTTCAAGGACCATGGCCCGGTTCTCAAAGGCCCGGGCCAACCAAAAGGGTTTCCGGGCAATGACAAAGGCAAATTTTTGTTCGGCATCCTTGACTTGTTCCAATTCCAGGGAATAGAGGCCACTGACCCAGACGTTGCGCAATTCCTGATCCGTTACCTCCTCACTCCGGGATGCAACAGCGCTCTCTTGCGCCTCCGCCATGCCTCCTGGCAAACAGGCAAGAGCCATCGTCAGAAGAAACATCCCTTGCAGGAAAGAGGGGAAAAGCCTTTGGCGATCGTGCATATGGAACATGATGACAGCCGATTTATCCAAAAGTCGAAACAGCCCAAAAAAAAGGAAACGGATCCCCTCCCTGCCCTGCCCTGCCCTGCCGGGTATACCTGATATCCGCCAAACGAGACCGGAGAGCCAAACGAGGCCCAGAAAACTCAAGAGATCCGAGCACCGCCCCGGGGCTATTCTATCATATCGAATGTCGAGATTTGAAGTGGGTATATTTCCAACCCGACTCACGGTGGGGAAGGTTTTGCCGGAGGTCTGGGCGTCACGGATTTTATTCCCACGTGATAGTTGTGGCATTCAAGGCAGGCATCGCCTGCCTTGTTTGGCCGGTGACACTTGGAACAGGCACTCTTCTCCAATTGGGCAAAGCCGCTCAGGACGACGGGGAGTTGCCCTGCCGGACTGCCTTGGGCAAGGGTTTTGGAGAAGGGGTGGCAATCCTGGCACCGGGGTACCAGGCTCTGATGTGCCCGGTGAGAAAATTTGCGGAACCCTTTGGCATGGGGGTGGCTGACGCGCCCCTGCCAGACGGGAAAGGCCTGTTCGGAATCCGTGCTGGAACCAAAGTGACACTTGCCGCATTGTCCTGTGGCCTTTTCGGAGACAAACATTTGAAAAAGGCGCTGCGCCGCCGCAGAAGCGTTTCGCCGGAAAAAGAGCGTGTCCAACCAGGCGCGCAGGAAACCATCTTCGTGACCGGTCGGCAGATAGTAGAGTGAAAAACCCTCCCGATACCATCCGCCCCCCTCGATCCAGGCATCACCCGCGAGAGGCCGCAGGGCAGGCGCCAAACCTGTCACCGGAGTATCACGCCGGGTTCCTGGCTTCTTCCCGGAAATGGCGTTCTCCTTGTCATCACCCAGGAGCCCCCCTTTGTCATCACCCAGGAACAGCCCCCCCTTGTCACCCGAAAGTTCTCCCTGACCACCACCAGTCAGCCCCTTCTGCTGGCCAGAGGCATCTTTGGTTCCAACTTCGGGTTTGCTCCCACCCGCAGCGACCGGCGCGGGAAGCAAAACGGAATCCGCAACTGGAATGGGAACGGGTTTTCCCTGGCGATGCAGTGCGATCTCCTCCAACAGGTGGGGAAACCACTCCTTTTGGACCGAGCGGATCAACTCTGCCGACATTTGTCCGCTCAATTGCGCCAAAGAGTGATAATCAGGCCGTTCCCCCAGCAAATGCTGCAAACGATTGGCCAGCGCCGGGCGACCATGGGCCAACAAGTCAAAAACCAGCTCCTTGATGCTCCAAACCAGGGTGGAGATGGCGGTGATCTGGGCCTCCGTTGCCGAGGCAAGATTCATGGTGTCCACGTTGCTCAAAAGGGAAAAAGCTGCCATGAACTCGGGCGAACCGGAAAAAAAGCTGGGCATGAAGGGGGTCAATTCGCCATCGCTCGCCGTGGGCCACTCACCGATGGCCACCCCACGGCGCCGCAACGCATCCACATCCAAAGGCGGCAGGGAAAGGGCCTTCAACCCCTTTGGACCTGATTGAAAAACTTCACGAATCTGGTCGATGTGACAGCTACCGCATGCTGGTTGAAAACGGATCGAGGAGACCATGTTGCCGACGTTGTTTTCAGGGTGGCACGTCTGGCAACGCTGAGGTGCCTTGTCGGCAAGTTTGCCTAAAAAATGTTTTTGAAAATGGCTCCGATGATCAAATTTGATGGAGGTCTGTTCCCGGTGGGGGTAGCCCACGAATGGTGGGTGATCCTGGTCGAAACGAGCCGTCGCTTTGCGGTGGCAGGAGTTGCAACGATCCTGCCCCCACCAACTCTCCTGCAAGGATTGACCTTGATGCTCCTGATGACAAAGCCCACACTCCAGAGGCTTCTCATGGCCCAGATCCGAACCCAGCAAAGGCGCCGCCATGTGCAGGGTAACAGGCAAAACCGGGGGAGAAGGCCACTCGGAAACCCTGGGCTCAAGTTTTTTTAAAAACTGTGGATCCAGGCTGTGGGGCGATTGGGCATACTCCCCCAGGGGGTGGCATTTCAGGCAACGCAAATTGTCGGGTTGAGGGTCTGATCGTCTCACAGCCAACCTGAGCCAGCTCCGCGGACCACGCTCGGCAGCCGCGTGACAGACAGAGCAATTTTCAATGGAACTGTGAAACGGATTCAAATGCCCCGGAGAGATAAACTCCAGCACCTTGGGGCCGTAGGTCACGAAGAGGACAAGACCCAACGCAGTCAGCAAAGACCAACGCACCAACACCCGGCGCCACCCATATAAATGGCGCAGTGGTTGGCAGGTGGGTAACGGACGACCACAATGGCCATCGGGCGATGGTCCCTCCTGACACCCCCCCCCGGCAAAGGGGGGCCGGGCACAATACCACCTGTCACCCCGGCGAACGGGTTGACATTCGCTTTGGCCACCACAATGACCCCGTCGGTCCGGTCCAGAACGGCAGGCCTTTCCTTCCCGCGCACGACCGCAAACCCAGGCGTGACCTGGACGTTCGTAGCATTCCGGGCTCGATTGGGGGTCGTCCATGCGGTCAGCCCTGAAATCCCAGGACATTCAAAACGTGCCAGGCCACCAGGATCCACATGCCAAAGGTCAAGGGGAGATGAACAAGCAGCCAGATTTTCATGGCCCCCTGCAACGTGCAGTGGTAGTCCAGATCATCCTTGCGGAGGACCAACGCCTCGATACGTCCCAGCACCTCCATCTCCCGGGCATCAAGGTACCGTTCCAGGCTCTTGATCTCATTCAGGAGAACAAATCGGGAACGGTTCCAATCCAAGAGATGTTCGTGGGGGTTGCACACCCGGCTGAAAAAGTCCCGCAGGCGAAATTCGTAAAATTCCGCCAGAGTGGTTGACCCGGTGGTATGGGCCAGGGAAACGACAGCCTGTTCCACCTCGCGCCTGGCCTCTTCCCGAAAGATGGAAATTCGTTCCTGGATGACCTCGACGCCTCGACGGGTCAAACGTTTCGGCACATTCCTGTACAGGAGGAAGCCCACAACGCCACTGAGCGCCACGAACCAGAAACAGAGCGCCAGGATGGTATCGAAAGCGCCACTGGGAATCCAATTGCCGACATGGAAGAAGAAGAGAGGCATGGTCACAGAACCCACCAGAATGTGCAGGCCAGTCCAACGATGCATGGCCCCAATCGGCAGCATGCTCAATCTTTTGCGAAGGGTGTGCAGAGTCAGCAGGAGAAGTGCGCCCAGCAGGATCCAGCCCGTGACATGGCTCGTGTTGCGCAGGCTGGCGCCAAGGAACCGCACCCCATAACCCATCAGGAGCAAAAACAAGATGGCAGGAAGCAACGTTCCGAACAGAAAACGGAACAGGGGATGCCTGCGTTGCCATAGATTGCCCTTCATAATCACCTCGCCCGACTGCCCCCCATGGAAGCCTTTGGCAGGGCTACGCCCTGAACCCCATGTATGGTCCACCCCGCATGCAAGGAATGAACTCTGTTCCGAACGCCAACTTTTTTCTATAGTGGAGCCCGTCGTCAAGACAATTTCATAGTGAACCCCAAAATCTGGGCAGCATGAGTGCAGTGATCCGTATTTGCCGGACTCCGTGCCTCAAAATAGCCTTGACGTCGGAATCCACTATGCTGAACGATGACAGGAAGCCCCCCTCCACCCTCGCCCGATGAAAGTCGCTGACGCAGCTTTCGCGGTAACGGCAACAGAAGAAAGCAGAAGGATCCCACAATGCAATGGTCAAACGTCATGCGTTCAGTGCACTCCTGGATGGGAATAATCGTTTTCCCGTTTGTGTTCCTGGCCGGGGTAACGGGTTTCTACCTCAGCAATGAAGACCTGTTTCCGACATCCACAATGTTCGAACATATTGAGTCCGGAGAAGTAATATGGCCAGAAAAAAAAGATCCACTCTCCCTTGAAAAAGCGATCACTCTGGCCAACTCTCAATGGAAGAATGGCATAACCGGAAAGGTAACCAAAAAAAAGATTAACGATAGAAATCAATACATCCTCTGGGAGAAGGGAGGCAATCAACGGATCGTGATCGATATTGACAATCACTCGTATTATGTAAAAACGAGCGATTACATTAAAAGACAATACACGCCTGACGGCATTCATCTGCATACGAAATTCTATATTTATAACATCATTGAACACATACACAAAGGCAGGCTCATGCACTGGGGAGCATTCAAGGTGGCTGTGGATGTCACGAGTATTGCGCTGGTGCTTTTTGCCATATCGGGGGTATATTTGTGGATTCGTCCACGTCTGAAGCGTTACTTCAGGAACAGGAGCTGAAGTTTCCTCTGCAAAAAAGTTTTTTCATGGATATTCACATCATCTCCCATATGGGTGACGGGCCGGATGAACACCCGGGCGCCACCCTGTTTCATGGCTTTCGCGGCAGGGCAGCAGAAAAAATTCCGAAAATTCCCAACTTTTCTTTGCTCTCTTTTGCCGGGAAACCGATACTGTCACGGCGTATGCAGCTGGCAGCCCCGCCGATTGAGGAGTCTTCCCATTTTTTTCGCCTCTTCTTGACAGGGGGAACTCTCCTTTCTAGAGTCTCACAATCGTCCACTAAAACGTAACACCGGAGCCTTATGGAAGAGGAATTTTTTCGCATCAAGCGGTTGCCGCCCTATGTGTTTGCCGTCGTCAACGAGTTGAAGTCCCAGGCAAGGGCACGTGGGGAGGATA
This sequence comes from Magnetococcales bacterium, assembly GCA_015231175.1. Classification (NCBI taxonomy): domain Bacteria; kingdom Pseudomonadati; phylum Pseudomonadota; class Magnetococcia; order Magnetococcales; species Magnetococcales bacterium. The sequence goes on from JADGBZ010000020.1 coordinate 18,362, forward strand.
TCATTGATTTCGGCATGGGAAATCCTGACCACCCAACGCCCCAGCACATCGTGGATCGTTTGAACGAGGCTGCCATGGAGGGCCGCAACCATCGCTACTCCCTCTCGAAGGGCATTCATGGTCTGCGCAAAGCGGTCTGCGGCTACTACAAGCGGCGGTTTGATGTGGAACTGGACCCGGACCGGGAAGCCATTGTCACCATCGGATCGAAAGAGGGTTTGTCGCACATGGCGTTGGCCATCACCAACCCTGGGGTGACCGTCCTTGCGCCCAACCCGACCTATCCCATTCACGTCTATGCCTTCGTCATTGCCGGCGCCGACATTCTGCATGTGCCTCTGCTCAAGGCGGAAGATTTTTTCGATGCCCTGAAACATGCGGTCGAGCACACCTGGCCACGGCCCAAGACGCTGATGATCAACTTTCCGGCCAACCCCACCGCCATGGTGGTCGATCTGGATTTTTACGTCAAGCTGGTGGCATTCGCCAAGGAACACGACCTGATCGTGTTGAGCGACGTGGCTTATGCCGAACTCTGTTTTGACGGTTACCTGGCCCCCAGCATTCTTCAGGTTCCTGGCGCCAAGGATGTCGCTGTGGAGTTCTACTCCATGTCCAAGACCTACAACATGCCTGGTTGGCGCGTCGGTTTTGCGGTGGGCAACCAGAGATTGATTCATGCCCTGACCCGGCTGAAGTCCTACCTCGATTATGGTTTGTTCCAGCCCATCCAGATTGCCGCCGCTGTTGGCCTCAATGGTCCACAAGAGTGCGTCGACGAGATTCGCGAACTGTACCGGAGTCGCCGGGATGTCCTGGTGGACGGTTTGGCACGCGCCGGATGGGTCGTCGACAAGCCCAAGGCCACCATGTTTGTCTGGGCCCGCATACCGGAAGAGTATCGCAAGATGGGTTCTCTGGAGTTTTCCAAGCTGCTTCTCCAGGAAGCTAAAATTGCCGTGGCCCCAGGGGTCGGCTTTGGTAAATATGGTGACGAGTTTGTGCGCATCGCCTTGATTGAAAATGAACATCGGACACGCCAGGCGCTGCGGGGCGTGCGAAAGTTTTTCAATGCCGGGGGAGATGTGCAAACCTGAGGGGCATCGGAACGCCACGACGCAGTCGTAAAAGTTGTCTGACGGCTCTCACGACAGGGAGGCAGAGGGGACTCCCTCGGCCCATGAACGCTGAAGAGGGTAAGAGTATTGGACACGCTACGCATCGGCCTGCTGGGGCTGGGAACTGTCGGAACGGGAACGGTACGCCTGCTGCAAACCCACGAGCGCCTGCTTTGGGAAAGAACGGGCGTGCGCTTTCGATTGGTGCGTATCGCCGACCTGGATGTGCATCGTGACCGGGGAATCTCCCTGCACACCGTGGAGTTAACCCGGGATGCGCACGCTGTGGTCGTCGCAGATGACATTGATATCGTTGTCGAGTTGATTGGCGGCATCGATCCGGCACGAAACCTAGTGGAGTCGGCCCTGCGCCATGGCAAACATGTCGTAACCGCCAACAAGGCCCTGATCGCCCAGTACGGCAACGAGCTGTTGCTTGAAGCCGAAACGCAAAATTGTGAACTGGCCTTCGAGGCGGCTGTAGCCGGTGCCATTCCCATCATCAAGGCCCTGCGGGAGAGTCTGGCCGCCAATCAGATCGATCAGATTCATGGCATCCTCAACGGAACCTGCAATTACATCCTGACCGAGATGCGGGAAAAGGCCCTTCCCTTCGGCCAAGTCCTGAAGGCGGCCCAGGAAAAGGGGTACGCCGAGGCGGATCCTTCCTTCGACGTGGATGGCATCGACACGGCCCATAAGTTGGCCATTCTGTCGGCCATTGCGTTTGGCACCCCCATCAACTTCAAGGGTATCAGCGTCGAAGGCATTCGCCAGGTCACGGAAGTCGATATCGCCTGGGCCAGGAAGATGGGGTATCGGATCAAGCTGTTGGCCATAGCCAAACGCAACCCGTCGGGGCTGGAACTTCGTGTCCATCCAGCCATGGTGGCGGCTGACAGCATGGTTGCCACCGTCGAGGGGGTCTTCAATGCGGTGTTTGTGAACGGCGACTTTTCCGGAACGACCATGCACTCTGGCCGCGGAGCCGGAGAGAAGCCCACGGCCAGCGCAGTGCTGGGTGACCTCGTTGACATGGCCCGCAATCTCAAGGCCGGCATACGGCGGCGGGTACCTCTGTTGTCCACACGCACGGAACACCTGCAAACCATGCCGGTTCTCTCCATGGATGACCTGATTGGAGAGTACTATCTCCGTCTGGCCGTTGTGGACGAGAGCGGCGTTCTCGCCGAGATTGCCGATGTGTTCCGCCGGCATGCCATATCCATCAAGACCATCCATCAGGAGGGGCGTTCCAGCCAGGCGACGGTTCCTGTCCCTTTGGTGCTGGTCACCCATGAGACATCGGAACGGCGCATCCGCGCCGGATTGCAGGAGTTGGAGAGGATGGGATCAGTCCTGGAAAAACCGCATCTGATTCGCATCGAGAGCATTTTTGCCTGAGATCGCCAGGGAATCGGGTCGGACCGCCGTCGTCATTGTCATCGAAGGTTTGTCCGTCCAGGAAGATCCTCCCCTGCACACCCTATGCCCTCCGCTGGGCCGTTGGGTCTCCCGGGGTCGGCGTGGCATGTTGGCATGGCCTGCGGCAGGGTCGGATGCGACTCTGGAGAAACCGGGTCTGTTCGCCTTGTTCGGGTTGTTGCCGGAAGTTCTCTCTGGAAGGGATCTTCCGTCCGGGTATCACATGGCACGCGCCATGGGTCTGGCCGACGACGCAGGGCTGGGTTGGGCTGTCCTCGGCTTCACCCATCTGCGCCAGGTTCAGATGGATCTGCATGTCGTTTCCAGGCAGAGGACGGGACAGAACCAGGCGGAAGTCGCGGCCCTGGCACAGGCATTGGCGGAAGAGTACCTTCGGGAGGGTTGGCGGATTCATCCGGGCATGGGCATGGAGTTGCTGCTCTCGACAACGCTTCCTCTACAGGTTCGCACCTTCCCCTTGGCCCACCTGGAGGGGCGACGCACCCTGGATCTCCTGCCTCAGGGTGCCGATGCAGCTTCGTTACTCCGGCTTTTGACCACCGGGCAACTCATCCTCGCCCGTCACCCCCTGAATCAAGAACGCCAGGCGCAAGGTCGATTGCCCCTGAATACACCTTGGATCTGGGGCGTAGGCCGGGATCATGGGGAGAAAACGCCTCCCCCACCAACGACCCGGGGAGTATGCTGGAGTGCAGAACCTTTGGTGGCCAGTCTGGCACACAGCGACGGTTGGCGCCCCTGTCTCCTGGATGACGAAGAACAAGTGCCGACAGCGCTGCTCCCGGACATTTTGGACCAGGTTGCCCGAGGTGACCGTGCCCTGGTTCACCTCCAGGCGCCGGCCTTGCTGGTACAACACGGTTTGCCATCGCAACGAAAAAATCATTTGCGCATGCTCGGCGATCTTTTGCTTGCGCCTTTGGCGGCTGCCTTGCGTCCGCTCGCCGTACCTCTGGTGGTTCTTTCCGGGCCATGCCTGGCGCCTGATGGGATGGTTCTCCCCGAACCATCACCCTGGCTCATGCCACCCGAGGAAACGAGATCCACAAGACCTTGGTTTTGGCCAAAATGGAGTGGGAGAAGAGGAGACATTCTCGCCATGGCAAACTTTCGACAAGCGTGGATGGCATGATCGACGATCCGGCCACAACGCCCGGCGCGTCATTTCAGGGGCGCCTCTGGGAACAGCGGGAGCGTGCCGGATTGCACCACGAACATGTGGCGCGGGAATTGGGTATGTCACCGCTCCTGGCGCCGCTTTTGGCCTCACGCCAGATTGAGACCGTCGCGGGCGCCCAAAATTATTTACGGCCCGCCCTGGGCCAACTTGCAGACCCCTCTCTGCTGCGGGATATGGATCGTGCCGTCACCCGCGTGGCCCAGGCCCTACGGGAGAAGGAAGCCATCGCCATCTTTGGGGATTACGATGTGGATGGAGCCACATCCTCTGCGTTGCTGGTCCGCTATTTCCGGGCCCTGGGTGTATCTGTTCGTGTCTATGTTCCAGATCGGCTGGATGAGGGGTATGGACCCAACGTTCCCGCCATGCGGCAACTCGCCGCCGAGGGAACACGACTGATCATCACCGTGGATTGTGGCATATCCTCCTTCGACGCCATGGAAGAGGCCTCCCGGTTGGGCATGGATATCGTTGTCACCGATCACCACCAACTGGTCGATGATCGGCTGCCGGTCGCTGTCGCGATCATCAATCCGAATCGACGAGACGATACCTTCGCCCACAAGGAGTTGGCGGGGGTCGGTCTGGCTTTTTACCTGGTCATGGCCCTGAACCGGTATTTGCGCCAGCAGGGGTTGTTTGGCGGTCACCTCCCCGAACCCGACCTCAAACCTTTGCTGGAGTTGGTGGCCGTGGGAACAATAGCCGACGTGGCCCGCTTGACCGGCATGAATCGACTCCTGGTGGCCGTCGGCTTGCGGGACAGCGCCCGGATTCGCAACCCGGGGTTGCAGGCCCTGGTTCGCCAGGCGGGCCTCTCTCGAACTTCCGAGAAAGGGCTTTCGCCAGGACAGATCGGTTTTCAGCTGGGGCCACGCATCAATGCCGGGGGTCGCCTGGGTCAAGGCATACTCGGTTCGGAGCTGTTAAGCAGCGATGATCCGGAACGCATCGAGGAGATTGCCCATATTCTCGAAAGCGCCAATCGCGAACGGCAGGCCATCGAACAACGGATCCTGAACGAAGCCCTGACCATGATCGGCGAACAGGATCTGATCAACCGCCGGATGGGGTGGGTATTGGCAAGCCCGAACTGGCACCCCGGGGTGGTCGGTATCGTGGCATCACGCATCACCGAGCGCTTTTATCGACCCACCATGGTTGTCGCCCTGGACGCGACCAAGGGAGAGGGCAAAGGTTCGGGGCGCTCGGTGCGCGGGGTGAATTTGTTCGCCGCCGTTGCCGCTGCCGGCGGATTTTTACTGCGTTTTGGCGGACATCACGCCGCCGCCGGCCTGACCATCGCCCTGGAGCAACTTGACCCTTTCATCGAGGCCTTTGATCAGGCGGTGCGGACCCAAAATGATCCCAGACTGTTTCAACCCGTTCTCAAGTTTGATCTTCTCCTCTCCCCAACGGCCATGCAACAGGAGCTGATCCGGCACATGCAACGCTTTCAACCCTTCGGCATGGGCAATCCCGAACCGGTTGTCGTTCTGCCACAGATGCGCATCGAGTCATCGTCAGTCCTGAAGGAACGCCATGTCAAATGCCAGTTGGTCGACAACAAGGGGGGGCGCGTGGAAGCGCTCGGTTTTGGTTTGCTTCCAGGCCCTTTGGGAGAGCGGCTATTGACGGAACGCGGTACCGTCGATGTGGCAGGAACCCTTTCGATCAGCACGTTTCGAAATCGGGAAACGGTGCAATTGCACATCAAGGATGCACGTCTGGCCATGTGACCATGTGCGTACCTGGCCAGGCAAGAGGGCCAGGCTTGAGAACCTTCCGGAAAGGGCTTACAGTGTCGACGGGAGATTTTGTCCGATATGATGACATCCGATGCACTGACCGCTTTTTTGCAGGATCAACAAACCACCTTGCAAGGACTGGCAGGCACCCACCCCTTCCGTGTGGCCGGTTGGTTGCTGGTGGTCGGAATTGCCGTGCAAGTGGTGTTGTCCATTGCAGGGCAGATGCGTCGGTTGTCTCTCCAGGAGAAGCGGCAACGTGTCGAGATCAAACTCCTGGAGACACAGCTGGAAAAAGCAACGTCTCTGTACCACCTGGAGGTGGAGAGACAGGCCCGTTCCTGGAGCGGGGTGCGCAAGTTTCGCATCGACCGCAAGGTGCCCGAAACCCCCGGAGTCTGGTCTCTGTATCTGGTCCCACATGATGGCAAGCCTCTGCCGCCCTTCCTTCCTGGTCAGTATTTGACTTTTGTGGTGCGGGTTCCTGGTCGTGAGAAACCTGTCACCCGATGTTACTCTCTTTCCAGCCATCCCCAGCATTTGAACTCCTATCGCATGACGGTCAAGCAGGCCTTGGCCCCGCCGGGTACGCCGGGGGTTCCACCTGGAGAGGTTTCAACCTATCTTTGTACCCAGGCACAGGAAGGGGACATTTTGGATGTCAAACCCATCACGGGCCATTTCGTCCTGGATCCGGGTAAACAAAGGCCGGTGGTTCTGATTGGCGGGGGCATTGGGGTAACGCCGCAATTGAGCAAATTGATGTCCTTGTGCAGCGCCTTTGATGAGCGGGATGTCTGGTTTTTCCACGGGGTGCGCAACAGCCGGGACCATTTATTGCGGGGAGAGATTGAGGCGATCGCGGCCACATGTGACCACGTTCATGTTCGATTTTGCTACAGCCAGCCTTTGCCAAAGGATCAGCTGGGCAAGGATTTTCACCATGTTGGCCGCATCGACATGGCCCTGCTCAAGGCATCATTGCCCTCCAGCAATTACGAATTTCACATCTGCGGCACCCCCGGGATGATGCAAAATCTGGTGACCGGCTTGGCGCAATGGGGCGTACCGGATGATCATGTTCACTATGAAGCTTTTGGTCCCTCCAGCGTCAGCCGCACACCTCCAACCCCGTTGGCCGGAGCCGCGTCATTCACCGTCCTTTTTTCCCGCAGTGGCAGGCAGGTGACATGGCACCCGGAGGACGGATCCTTGTTGGATCTGGCGGAAAAAAACAACATCCCCCTGGATGGTGGCTGCCGAGCCGGAAATTGTGGCACCTGTGCGGTGGCCCTGAAATCGGGCCAAGTCAGCTACGTCCACGACCCGGGACAAACTCCCGATCGAGGCACCTGCCTGGCCTGTATCGCCGTACCCAAGGAAGATCTGGTCATCGATGCCTGAGAAAGCGCCCCCCCCCCAAAGGCGCAACCATCCAGCACCCCTTCAAGAAATGCCCGAGCACGAGGGCCTTTATCAGGGCTTCGTCCCCAGCCCACCGGAACTCCGTCCCGGACCTGCCAGGGAGCCAGACCCCGATGCTTTGCCGGGCGCTGAGTCATGACCCAAAAACAAGGAATGAGTGGACGCAAGCAATTGTTTTATTGGAGCCGCCTGTCGGAATTGAACCGACGACCTGCTCATTACGAGTGAGCTGCTCTACCCCTGAGCTAAGGCGGCGAAACGCGGGCATACTAAGCCCCGTCTCGCATCTGGTCAAGTGTTGCTCCTGCGTCAGCGGAAGAGAGAGGGTGAGAGCGTGGGTTGATCAACAGATGGAAAACGGGCAGAATGAAGGAGTGAGGGGGGAGGTGTCCACTATTTCCATGGTGATCGGTTTCCATGAGTCAGACCACGCGCAGGCCCACACCGGAGAATCCTGAAGAGCCAACGATCAACCCGATTGGCATGGTCGAGGAGTATGTGATCGATCAGGATTGGCACGCTGAGCGGATTGATGAGTTTGAACTTTGGGCCGAGATTCCCACCCAATGGGGAAATTTCCGACTTTGGACCACCTACCATGAAAACACCGGGTTTTTGCAGTTCAACTGTTACCTGACCCTGAAAATTCCTCCCCGCCTCTGGGGCCGCACCGCCGAGACCATGGCTCTTATCAACGAACGTATCTGGGTCGGTCATTTTGAGGTTTGGAACGAAGAGATGACACCGGTGCTGCGGGTCGTTCTGCCCATGCGAGGGGCACCCCTCTCCGAAGAGCAGGTCGAGGATATCCTGACCTCCATCCACCAGGATGCCGATCGTTTCTTTCCGGCCCTACAGTGGGTGATCTGGGGTGGAAAAAAACCGGAAGAGGCTGTTGCCACCGCCATGATCGAAACCGAGGGCGAGGCTTGATTTGTGACCCCGGTTTCCGCCCTGTACGCCACGTTGTGCATGGCGCACCGGGAAGAGGGGTTGACGGCACCAACAAATGGGACTAAGTTGGCATCCGCTTTGGGCGGTTAGCTCAGGGGGAGAGCACTACCTTGACACGGTAGGGGTCAGAGGTTCAAATCCTCTACCGCCCACCATTAAAAACAAACAGTTACGGCCACTCGCAAGGTGGCCGTTTTTGTTCTAGTACCCACATAGTACCCAGTTGGAAGAAATTCACCGGACACACACGGAAACAAAAAAAGGACCGGATCGCTCCGGCCCTGTCTCGTGTCCTGGGAGGTGCCGTCCCTGGCATTCGTTGGTCAGGTCAAAGGACTTTCAGTTTCGGCCCCAGCCAGCGGTTGATCTCCATCTGCCTGATCGAAATCCCAAGGCTCACCTCGGACATGGTGGTTCCCGCCGACACCAACACGCGGTTGATGTCCTCCAGGAAAGGCAACAGTTCGTCCGGCGTGATCCCCTGACCCTGGTCCTGTCTGGCGTAAATCAACGCCTTCAACTCATCGATCAAAGCCTGGCCATCGTCGTATGTCCGCTCCTTTGAAAGCCGGTGCTTCTTCTGGTAAGGCTCCGCACCCTGGGGAGGCATCAAGTTGGCCTCAATCCAACGCATCTTGCCTTTGTCAGAAACCTGAATCGTGATGGTGCGGGGGGACTGTTTGGGTGTGCTCGTGGTCATGGCTGTTTGCTCCTTTTCGGGGATGGATGAAAAGACCGGGTGCCGAAAACCGCAAACAGTCGGCGGACTTATTCCCCCGAGGGGTATTGTATTCGTCCACACCCGGCCATGACCAAGCACGCAAGGCGCGTACCCAGATTCAAGGCGCAAAAATACCGCTGGTCTGACGGGTGCGGTGTCCGCTGTTTGGTGGGGTTTTCGGCCCCGTTCCAGGAACCTATTCCCTGCCAGGGAGGAATGCAAGTGGATTTCTGCGGATGTTGTGGGATATCTTGAGACACAGGAGGGTACAAAACATGAACGATGCCGCAGGAAACATCACTTGCCTTAACGTTGCCAACTACTTCCTTTCCCTTGCCGATGAAGAGGCAGGGGATTTGATCTCGAATATGAAACTGCAAAAGCTTGTCTATTACGCGCAAGGCTTCCACTTGGCCATGTTTGACAAGCCGCTCTTTGCGGAACCTGTTGCCGCTTGGACCCACGGTCCTGTCATTCCGTTGCTCTACCAGAAATTCAAAGAGTTTGGCTCAGGACCAATCCCAAGGCCTGAAAGGGTGCTCGCTGACCGTTTCCCGAAGGAATTGTGCGATTTTTTGAATGAAGTCTACAACGAGTATGGCCAATATGACGCCTGGAAATTGCGCAATTTGACCCATGAGGAACCACCATGGCGGGAAACCTACAACCGGGAGCCGGGGGGGTGCATCCCTCTTGATGCCATGAAGGATTACTTCAAGACCCAGCTTCAGTAGTGGTTGGATATGATCAAGCATCGCGGAGGTCAAGGGAAAAGGATCAAGCCGCCTCCAAAAGGGTCGGGGTCAACCAACCAGGAGAAGCCGGTATTCTCCCTGGTTCATCTCCAGGACGGCCACGCCCTGGATGAATGCAACCAGGAGGAAAAGGCGGCCTTTGCAGACACGCTTTACCGTCTTTCCCGGTTGACGTGGGGAGAGATTCAAAACGCCCCTCGTCATGGTCTTGGGTCTGAAATTATTTCCCGCGACGCCATCAAAGTTGGCATCCCAAACGTTATCACGCCTGATGTTCGCATTATCGCGTTCCGATGTCATGGAAAGGCCCCCATGCTCGGATTCCGAGATGGCAGGGTGTTTCATGTGGTATGGATGGATCGTGGTTTTACTGTGTACAGCCATGGCTGAACCGTAATGATTGCTCCAGCCGCCCGCTCATTTCTGTCACCTACACCCGCACCCGCGAATTCCGCGTTCTAAACGCGGAATTGTCATCACTTGCTCGCGTTTCAAACGCGACCAAGCCAAACTCTTCCAAATCAGGCGGGGGGATGCTCCTCGATCATCTTCTGCAGCACTCCTGCCGCCGTGGCTCGAATGCGTCGCGTCTCCCGCAGCAACAGAGCCTGAATCTCGGCTTGGTTGGTCATGCCGGCCAACTCGGATGCCAAGCGACCCCCCAACCCGATAGTCTCCAACACGAAGTCGATACCCTCCACCCACCAATGTCCTGACGTTGGATGCCGACAAAGGATCATCCGCCAACCGGAACAGGGCAGCGACAATGCGTTCCCTCGCTCTTTTGTCCAGTGCATCAAGTTCCTTTTGTGCATGGGGTTCAATAACAACGCGCCAACTCATCCAACGGGACCGATGCCACGGGAGCGGGCATAATCTTCAAGGGAAATCCCCGGACGGCCTTGGCGTTCCCATATCTCCAGCCTCTCCCGAATCAAACGGGAGTCTTCGGCATCCTCAACTGTTTGCTGTGCCGTATCCGCTGTTTGCTGTGCCGTATCCGCTTCGGTCAGCAGGTGGTGGAATACCATCAGGAGGTAATCTTCCAAGGTTTGCCCGCTCTTGTTGGCCATGGCCTTCAACCGAAGTTCCATTTCGTCCGGCAACGTGACAGAAAACATGGTCTTCATCCTCCCTGGTTGGCACGAATCGAGATCACTTCGGCTTTTGGGGTGCCATTCAGTGCCGCAGCGATTTGACCAGAAATTCGGTCGGCGGCCACCTTGAGTGGATCGGCACTCAGATGGGCATAGCGTTGGGTTGTGCTGGCCTGGGTATGGCCCAGGAGTGCCCCCACGATGGGCAACCCCATTCCGGATACGACGCCAATGGAAGCAAACCCGTGGCGGGTGTCATGAATGCGAACGTCACTGAGTCCAGCCCTTTCCCGAATTTTGCGCCAGATGCGGGGAAGTCCCACCAGAGGTTGGCCATGGATGGCACCAGGGAAGCAGAACGGTTGTCCCTCGATGCGTGGTAATCCAGCCAACAATTCCAATGCCGCCGCCCCTACATGAACCACCTTGGCCCCCGTCTTGGAGTCTGGCAGACGCAGACAACCCCTTTCAAAATCGACATGCGACCATTGCAAAGTCAAAACCTCCCCCCGCCGCATGCCGGTCAACAACAGCAAACGTAACGCGGCAATGGCGGATGGATTCACCCCCTCTCGTTCAGCTTCCCTCAGTGCATCTCCCAGGCGGGTGAGTTCCTCACCGGTCAAAAATCTTTCCCTGCGTTCTCCAGGGAATTTTTTGATTCCATGGGTCGGATTGTCTGCCCGGAATCCCCTCTCTGTCGCAAAGACAAAAATGGCACCCAATAAACCCATGCACCGGGTTGCAGTTCCCTTGCCTCCGGTCACGATGGCCCGGCCACGCAGACCTGTCTTGATGTCGGCAGCTGTTTTGCCTTCGGCTACGGCACTCATGAAGCGTTGCGTGTCGGTGCGGGTAACCTGATCCACGCGCTTGCGTCCCAACAAGGGTTTGATATGGCGTTCGATCCGCCCCCGGTCGATGGACAATGTAGACGCCTTTTTGGTTGCTGTTCCTTCTGCCATGTACAGGTCACACAATTCCGCCACGGATGGCATGGACTTGATTTGCGCCTTCACTTCAGCAGGGTCTTCCCCTTTTGCCACCATTCCCAGAAGTCGGACGGCTTCCGTTCTTGCCTGGTCGGGAGTCCAAGGGGAACCATGAACCCCGATCACCAACCGCCGTTTGTTCCCATTGATGCGATATTGGACCAGATAGACCTTGCGCCCGGAGGGAGTGACCTTGAGACCGAATCCGGTCAGGTCTTCATCAAAAAGGAACAGGTCTTTGTCACCGGGTTGGGAAGCATCGACAGTGCGTTTATTCAATCTGGTGGCCATGAATTTTCCCTCTGGTATGGCGAAAAATCAGGGTATTGGGAATGAATTCCAGTACCCACATAGTACCCAACCAAAAGGAAATTAGCGAAAACAAGCAGCAACGTCAAGAAAGCAAATGATTGATATTGATGACATCATAGGGTGCGCGGAAACCACGGAAAACGGTATCCCTTGCTTTGACACGGTAGGGGTCAGAGGTTCAAATCCTCTACCGCCCACCATCGGGAGCAATAAAATGACGGCCACTCGCAAGGTGGCCGTTTTTTGTTTCGATGGTGCAACTGTTCACCACCCTTGCAAGAAAAACCTGGATATGAAAGCCTTTGTCAGGGCTTCGCCCCAAACCCCACCAGGACTCTGACCTGGACCTGCCAGGGAGCCACCCCCCTGGACCCCGAGCGTGGCCAAGTGGTGAATAGTGACTCAATGGCAACCATTCACTCAGGGTTCTGTGTGGTTGCCACAGGTAAAGCTCATCGGTGTTGCCCATCCGGGTGGCACGTATTTCAGAAGACCGAGCAACCCGCACAAGCGCAACCCGCCAAGAATCCTGACGAGCATGCTCCCCCCAGGAGTGGCGTCATGACGCTTCCTGAACAACTCGTCCGTAAAGACGCGATCCATGAACCTGTGCATGAGTCCGGGCTGAAAAGTCACCTGGAGACCATGTCGATTGGCCACTCTCTGGATGCGATGGCTGGTGACAAAATTGAGAGACAGCCAAAGCTCTTGGTTTGACGATATTTTCTTGTCGAAAATCCTTCTTGTGATACCGGGAAAACCGGGAAGCAAAGGCACTCCGAAATGAGGCTCATAGGGAAAAACATAGTTGGGGCACACATGCATCATCCTCCCGCCTGGCGCAAGGCAGGCGACCATGGCGGCGCACGCTTGTTCAAGATGGTCGATATGTTCCAGAACGTTGAAGGAAAAAACGACATCAAAGCGGCCATGGGTTTCAGGGTCCAGTTGTTCTGCGGTCACATTCAAGGGCTCTCTTTTTCCACCCGCGAAACGCCGGACTTCCATGGCAATTTTGGCGAACAGGTCAAAGAATCCCGCATTGGGCTCGAGGGCGACCACGTCAAAGCCATGCAACTCGATCCAGAGGGAGAGAAAACCGATGCCGGAACCTATTTCAAGGATTCTGTGGTGTGGAGACATCTGAAGACGCACGTCAACATAATAAAAAAGCGCCTCATTCATGTACGTATCCAGGATCGACAGCAGACTGGATTTTGGTTTGTCGCACAAAATCGCCAAGCCCGCGAGAAAATCGTCCTGACGAAATCTGTCAAGCCAGGCTGCAAACTCCCCCGGTTCAGGGAGGATCTGCGTGCCGCATGAACAATGAGCGGCAGGATCATCAGCCATCATGCCCCTCGATCCGGTTGCCCTGCAAACAGCGCATGATCATTCTGGCAGTCCCTGCATCGCAAACAGCGCATGATCATTCTGGCACCCCCTGCATCACCTGGCTCTGATGGGCACCTTGATTGTCACAAGAATCGTCAAACCCGACAGTTTTCATGATGACATAGGGAGGTTTTCTTGTGCTATTGAAATGTGTGCGTGCCATATACTCCCCGATGATACCCAATATAAGAAGCTGGACACCAGAGAATATGGCAACAATCGAGGCAAGAAAGGTGAAACCAGGCACAACACTGCCAAAAAAGAGAAACCTGACCAGGACAAAACCCAGGACAAGCAGACCAAAAATAGCGAACAGAAACCCCATCAGACCTGCCAGCCGCAGAGGCAGGACGCTGAAGCCAATCAGCATACTCATGGCCAGATCCAACAGCTTGGTCAGGGAGTAGGTGCTTTGGCCGGACAAACGCCGGGCGTGCGCAACCGGTATGGCGGCAAATCGGGTTGTCCCCCAGGAGAGCAATACATCCAGCGAGACATTGGGAGCGGCAAAATCTTGAAAGGCCCGACACAGACGCGCACGAAACACGCGAAATGGACTGACGGACATGGCATTCTTTGCACCCAAAGCAGGAACCATGGCACAACGCACCAGGGCTGAGGAGAACCGGCGCCATAAAGATTGTTGGTAATCCTGTGGGTAGCCATAAACCACGTCACAACCTTCTTCCATGGCCCTCAGCAATTTTTCCAACTCTTCTGGAGGATTTTGCAGGTCGTCATCCATGGTGGCGATCAGATCAAATCGGGCATGTCGGATGCCACACAGCAGGGTATTGTGTTGTCCAAAATTGCGGGACAGATGGATCCCTTTGATCCAATTGTGTTTTTTACACATGGCAACAACCACGTCCCACGTTTGATCGGGGGATGCGTCGTTGACCAGAATCAGTTCATAATCTTCCACAAGGTTCGGCAGAACCCCGGCCAGCCGCTCAACCAGGTGGGACAGAATGTTTTGGCTGCAATAAACCGGCACCACGACCGAGAGGTTCGTTATTTTTTTTTGCATCGCATCCCATCTCGCGCCAGAAAGTTGAAAATCACCTGTCTACGCATCCGTGCAAAAAACCATTTATAACAAATACAAAGACGGCCATGTTATTTGAATGACAGGATCGTCGAAATCACCTTCTCCTGATCCGCCTCACTCAACGTTGAATAGAATGGCAACCTGGCCAATCGGTCACTCATCTTTTCGGCAACAGGACAGTCACCCGGTCTGGCGCCATATTTTTTCCCCATGGGCGAGAGGTGCAACGGGATATAGTGAAATACACTCATGATGTCATGATCGGCCAAATGTTTGAAAAATCTCTGGCGTGTTTCCATGTCCTGAAAAATTAAATAGTACATGTGATAGGCTTGTTGACAATATTCTGGAACAAAAGGACGCTGCACACCCCTTGCATGGGCCCACGCTGCCAACTGTTGATCATACCTTGACCAAATGGCCTTGCGGGCGCTCATGATGTCATGTCGTTGCTCGAATTGGGCATACAGAACGGCTGCCAGGGCATCGGCCAGGACATAACTCGAACCCAGGTCAACCCAGGTGTATTTATCGACCATCCCCCGAAAAAATTGTTGCCGATTGGTACCTTTCTCCAGCAATATTTCCGCACGCTCAACGAGTTCCTGATCGTTGATCAGCAGTGCCCCTCCCTCCCCGCAATTGAAATTTTTGGTTTCATGAAAGCTTTGGGTAGCCAGGATCCCCATGGTTCCCAAAGGCCTGCCCCGATAGCTTCCGAACAAACCATGGGCATTGTCTTCGACAACCTTCACCCCGTGTTGCGCAGCGACAGAGATGATGTCGTCCATGTCACAACCCACACCGGCGTAATGGACCGCCACCACGGCCTTGGTGCGGGCCGAGATTTTTTGCATCCATTTTTTCTCGTCCAGATTCATGGTGTCAGGACGTATATCCGCAAAGATGATGTGGGCGCCACGCAACGAAAAAGCATTGGCAGTCGAGGTAAACGTGTAGGAAGGCACGATCACTTCGTCACCGGGTTGGATATCCAGCAACAGCGCAACCATCTCCAGGGCATCGGTGCATGAAGTGGTCAACAAGGCCCGATGGACGCCAAGTTCCCGCGCTAAAAATTGTTCGCAACACCGGGTGTAATAGCCACCGCCGGAAATATGGCCCCGTTCCACAGCATCCAACAGATATTTTTTTTCATGACCCGTGAAGGAAGGACGATTGAATGGAATTCTCATGATGGTTGCCTGAAATCATACATCGATGTGTGCCACAAACCGGGGCGGACCGGTCAAGGCCTGCGTGACGGACATCAAGCTACTGTCCCAGGCCGGGTGGGGAGTATGCACGCTATCAGCCCATTTATCCAGGACTCAAACCACCCGGCAACGAATCGGAATCCAGGGGGCTGGCTCCCTGGCAGGTCAAGGGCAGCGCCCCGTTTTGTTTTTGTACGCCCCCCTTCTCCCAGGCCTTTTTTGCGTTGTTTGCAAATAAGGCTCAAGGGGCGACGGGCAAGAATGCTGAAGGGGTGCTGAAGCGTTGTTTGCAAATAAGGCTCAAGGGGCGACGGGCAAGAATGCTGAAGGGGTGCTGAAAGCGAGGGTACTGAACGGCTACTCATTGGCAAGGCCGGCTCATATTTGTTTGTACCATTTATGATAGCACAACTCGGTTTGCTGCAATTTGAAACCGGCCTGTTGGTAGTAGTTTTGTGCGACACGATTGCGGCCTTGGGTCACAACCTGTGCGTGTCGGCAATGTGTGGCGGCAAAATGGTGCAGTGCTGTCGCGAGCAGACGGCTGCCCCATTTGTGGCCTGCAGCATAGGCCTTGACGCCCACCAGACCAATATGCCCGACCTCTTCCCGCACTTTGACCGTCATGAACCCCTCGCCCTGAGGCGTCATGAAGACAACATCATCAAATGCACCCGCAATTGATTTTTCAATCCACACCTTGTACAGCTCTTCCGCCTTGTCCCGAGGAAAATGGGGATCAACCTGGTATCGGGTCATGTTGAACAGGCCTTCGATGCCAGACAGAATGGTGGGGCAGTCCGCCGGCGTGGCGCGGCGAATCGCACCATCCGCCGAAATGGGTTCCAATGGACGTGCAAAAGCCAGACGAACGTCCACACAGTGAAAACCATTTTGCTCGGCAAACCGAATACTCTGCTCCTCTGCACAATCGCAGGCAAACTGGACCAACCGGACTCGATTTTCCTGACAAAATGGCTGGACGGCCTGCCAGTCATCCGGACTGTGGCAAGGAGGGCGCACCGCCGCCACGTTGAATCCAAAAAATTGGCAATCCCACTCCAGCAATTCAATCATATATTGCATCACCCTGTAAACTTGCCTCAATGCTCTACTGAAAAATATGGAACAGTTTTTTTGCATCCTCGGTTGAACAGGCAACGCAAAATAAAATACATGCATATCCATAACACAATACCAAGAACAAAACCTCTCAGAGTCATCCTGCCGCTGATTTGCCATATCAGGATCGACATCATGACTACAACACTGAAGCCAGCAACGGACTTTAATATATACCCGATCAATTTTATAATTAACAGTATAGCGTAATGATCCCGCGCAACGTGACGATCATGTTTTCCTGCTTCCGTTAAACAGTCCGATCTCTTCATGATAAAATAAATAACGCCCAGAACGGCCAAAAAAAGAACCGACACCAAAATTTCTTTGAATAAAGCATCCAGCATATATTCAACAAAATAAATCACAAGACTCCCCATGATATCCAAACAATTTGTTATGAACAACACCTGACACTGCCAAAACGTCCCCGGACGCGGTACCCCACCACCCTCGGATATCCATCCTGTTCGGTTATGGCCATTTGGCAAATTTTACAAGATTGGACCACTTGTATGGTGGATCGAACTGGAGAATCACCTCTCTGGCGTTGGCTGGTATGATCAGACCGGTCAGGGCGTGATAGACAGGGAATACAGGCGCACGATTTCCATCGATGGACGCGACCCAAAACCGGTTGTAGGCCTGGGACCAGACCAGGATACCCGGCCCACCAGATCGAACGTGAAGCACAGTACGATCCGAGGCACGTTTGACAATGGTCACCTCACCACCCTGCACATCGAAGTGCGTTTTCTGCAACTCTTGCAAAACGGCCTGGCTCACATACTTGTTGCTTCCATCAAGCAAAACTTCCCGGCGCAGCTCATCGACACTCATGCCCTCCAAGGCATCCAGAAGCGACTTGGCATCCGGGAAAGTGCGCACATGATCAACCAGTCGAAACCGGGGCAAAACAGACTTGTTCTCGGCAATAAAAAAGTGAGGGGAGCGACTGAAGGCCCGGTGCAGATTGTGGCGCCAACTTGCGGGGGTCGTTCCCCGCATGATCGACTCCACATCCTGACCGGAACGCATCAGCAGGTCAGGATGATGCAAAGGGGTGAGGGAGATGAAGTATTTTATGTTCAGCAGGGAGAAAATGGGCAACCTGTACCTTTGGGAAAAATCCACCCCCTCTGATTGGCGCAAATCGCCATCCAGATCGAGATTCAACGTGGCCCCGATACCACGTTCCTTCAGGTCACGATCGGCCCGCCACCACAGTTCGAGGATGGCCTGGGAGTGCATCAGGGCCGTACCCCCTGCCGTTTCCAATTTCAGGGCCTGCATATCGTCATGGATGATCCAGTTGGAATTACTGACCCGAAAAGGGTGTTGCGACCTGTCAACATTTTCCTGCGCCAGGGCAAGAACACCAGGATCTTCAAATCGCGTAACGGCGCTTCCCGTCAGGTTCAATCGCCACGGAATATCGGACTTGGCACCCAAAGTCTTCAAAAAAATAAAGAACAAGCAAACCATGAGAACAAGCGCCTTGGGAATATCGAGCCCGATCCATTTCAATTTAAAAACAGGATCGGGAAGATTGTCATAGGCGGCGGCAGCACACACCGAGAGGAGAAAAAAGAAAGGGAAAAGCATGAAATAAAAACGGAACGAACGAACAAAATCCAGACTTTTCGGCATATCAGGTTGGATCAACTCCAACAACACAATGACAACAAAAACAGACAGCAGTGATGCGACAACTCTTTTAAAAACAGGGGATGTGCGAAACAGCCTCAGGCCCAACACAGACAAGATAACAACCCCTACCGCAACATGGGACACCAAAAAAAGATCTGTTGAAATGCTTTTCAAAAAAGAGTAATAAACATATTGTTCACTAACGCTTTTCCGGAAGGAGTCCTGGGAGTTCAGAACGAGATCGAAATAATCAGGCAGACGCACGACGAACACCATCACGGACATCAGAAGAAAGAGCACCCAAATCCTCCATCCTTTCTCCCGCTCCACGATCAAAAACCAAAAAAAAGCAAGAAACAACGCCTGATTTTCAAGACCCGGATTGGTCAGCAATCCCATGACCGCCCCGAAACTCAGCGTGGACAAAATTTGCAAAGGCCACGAAGTCATCCTCTGAATATGGCCAAACCCCAGAAGCAAGAGGGGCAAAAAAATAGCATAGCCCCACAACATCTCGGGCATCTGGAGGTAGGAGGTGAAGAGCAACGCCCCCAGCGCCGATCCCATGGGATCCAACTTCAACCGCAACCCGACCAGATAAGTGCAATAAAGGGCAGCACCGTACTGCATGGCTTTGGTCAATGCATAGCTTAACCAAAAGGGCAAGACAGAAAAACCGAAAAAAAATTGGTCGAGACTCGAAGACAGTCGGGGAATTCCAGAAATATTCAACGGGTTCCAACGATCAGAGAATGAAAAATAATCCATGAATGGGGTCGTATCAAACAACGGAATGACAGAGTATGGACCAAGAATATAGTTTTCAAGAAGAATCCAGAGCAAATAAAGAAAAAGGAGCGCCACGGGCGACGGCCACCCTTCTGGCTTGCGTACATCGGCTGCCATCATTCTCATAATCCCTTGCCAACGAGAGCGTCACCATGTAGAGCCCGTCAACCCAAACTCAGAATCGATCGACTCCACCCCAAAGCTCGTGTTCAATCCTAACAAAGCGCATGCACCATTGTCAACTTGACGCCGTATCCGACCCGGGGCAATCGTTTGAACATCTCAGGCTCTCTGGAGAATGCTTTTCAGGAAGCTATCACTCCATGCAGCCATTTTCCTTTTCACCCGAAGGCTTTTCTTCGAAGGCGTCTGTCGTAGCAGGTTCATTGCCATCTGTTTGATAACGGTGAAATTTTCTGGCGAATGGTCTTTCCTTGTGCGGCACTGATCATCGGTAAAGACACAGATCCATGAGCGCCTCCTCTGGTTGTTGCCAAAGTGCTCATTTTACCTCAAGCAACCCACATGAAACAGCGATGAGCCAGCATAAGCTCCCGCACAACACCGTGGGCACAACGGATCAGCTTTGTTTCCGGGATGCCACCCATCGTTTGCGATGTCTTCTGCCAGAAGAGTTTTCGACACTGAATTCTCTGGTCAATCACGACCCCAATCTTCTCATGCTGGTCGGCGTCCTCCTGCGGGAACGGGACTTTGGCCGGGATCTCTCCTTGAAGATCAATCGTGTCCAAGAGTTCAGCCCTCATCATCCCGACAGTCCCACGTGGCATATCCCTCTACCCTTCGTCATCCCCACCCGTGAGGGCATGGTGCTGACTTTGGGTGATTCCCCACGGTGACCCGGGGGGTGAAGGTCACCATGTGCCGGGTGCGTGGTGCCAGGGACTATGTTAACGCCACCCCATCCAGTGCCGCAAATTGCGGGTGTCCCACATGTTGGCCCGCAGCAGGGCATGGCGTGGACAGGCGCGTTGACAAGCCGGCCCACCCCACTGTTCCAGGCAAAGGTCACATTTGGTGGCCTTGAGGATGGGAAGTCCTGTCTCCCGGTTGTGCTGGAAACGGCCACGCGCGTCCCGGGTTTCCACCATCAGAATGGTTCCGTAAGGGCAACTGTTGGCGCATGTACCACAACCGATACAGGTCCGGTCGTTGATGAGAACCTCGCCTCCCCGTTCATGGCGATGAATGGCACCGGTCGGACAACCAATCATGCAGACCGGATCCAGGCAATGCATGCAAGCGGTGGCCACCATGACAGCGTCGTGGCGGCGTCCCTGGCGCACGAAACGGGGGTTGTTGTCGTGGGCGCGGGAACAGGCCCGGACACACTCGTCACACCGCACACAACGATCCAGGTTGATCAACATGGCCGCCGTTGCGTTGATGTAGTGATACTCCACCAAAAACTCTATCAGACCAACATCTTCCCTGTCCAAGCCCTCGAATACCGTGCCGCTGCGGGTGGTCAGCGCCGATGGGGCAAACTCGGGTGTAAGGTGTGGCAGAACATGGCTTTGCAAAATCTCATAAGGGATGCGTAGCGTCTGGACGTAACCAATGGCGCGCAACGAAAAAACGCTCGGCGCCGGTTGCCCGGTGCGCCAACGTTGCATCGCCTCGGCCAGACCGTACATACGGTTGCGGCCCAAAAAACCAACCGTCCGATGACCATGATTGAATCTTTGACTGATACGGGCAAATCCGGATTGAATCAGGATCAGGCCGTCGAACACTTCCCCCTCTGCGATGATCAGGGGTTCCTGGGCCAGGCGTTCACTGGGCGACTCCCCTTGCGGACGCCAAAACGGGTTGTTGGTGTCGGTTTCACCGTAGACCTCGGAGAGGGCAGCCTGTTCAAGGTCGGTCAACAAAGCCTGATCCAGGTGGCGACAGACTGGCGTTTCGCGGAGATGTGCCTTCAGGGAACGCTCACGATACAACTGGTTCATGTGCTCACGAAAACGGGCATCATGACGGCGAAAGTCCCGCAATCCTTGCCAACGGATCTCCAAAATCTCCACGTCCGTGGCTGCAACCACTGAGACCGAGCGGGGGAATCGACCAAGGGCGCCAATCTCTCCGAACAAATCCCCATCTTTTAAAATGACGGTGGCATGTTTTTGCAGCAACTGATCCGTGTCGGCCAGATTGACCCGGATGACACCATGTCCATCGCCCGTGACGGCATGTGCGCCATCTCCTTCCCCCTGGAAAAGGTGGTGGGTGGCCTCCGGCATACGGGAGTCGTTCCAAATCTGTCGCAAGACCTGAAAGAGAGACTTGCGCTTGGGTGCGGCCCGCCCCAGACGTTCAGACGGCAACCCCGGCGGCAAAATAACCGCCACATCTCCCTGGACCACAAGAAATGCCGAACTGCCGTAATCACCAGCGCGCACCACCAAATCGCCACGCCGATACTGGACCAACCGGGTCTCGTTGCGCACCAATCTGGGCAATGAAACCAGAGTGGGGAAGCTTTCGGCATCCATATTACGAAACAGCGGCAAAGAGAGGATACGAGCAACCTGCTCCGGGGTCATTTCTGGATCCAGAGGGTTGTCCCACCGGTCCATTTGGTGAATATGGACTGTCCCGGCCACTATTTTTCCGGATACCAGGGGATGACCGCATCCACGGCGGCCAGTTGATTCCCATCGGCGCGGGCGACAAACTGTTTCCCCTGCGCAGCGATGGCATCGGCAATGGGATCGAGTTCACTGCTGTTGTTCAACTTCAATTTAACCTTGCCCGCTTCGGCGACGATGGCTTTCACTTCGGGAATATCGGCCTTGTCGCTGACCTGCTTCATGCGTTGGGCAGCCTGCTTGGCCTGTTTGGCCATTTTTTGCACAAACAGCCCTTCCTGAGTTGCCCGCCCGATGGCCCGAATCGTATACTCCAGTTCCAACGCCAACCCCAGGACATACATGACACGACGCCGGGCCGGAGGCGCATAGCGGTTCTCCTTGCCCTGCATCAGATTGTGACGGATTGGCTTTCCTTCCTCACCCACCTTGCCCTGGGTCCAGGAGACCAGTTCGATCAGGCTGCCAGGCACATGGCCGCCCGTATTGACAAGTTTTTCCTCAAACCCCAGATGGCAGTCGTAGCAGGCGCGCACCAGGGGGTAGAGATCAACAGGTCGCACCAACCCCGCAGCGGCGGATTTGGCCAGGCGCTGCTGTTTGTGCTCTGGTGTCTCCTGGTCACGTTTGACATCCTTGCCCCCAAAATCGCCATGAATATCGATCCAATTTTTGGCCGGACGGTGACAGGCCTCGCAAGAAACGCCAGCGGTGGCTTGCGGATGACCGTTGACCATTTGCATCGTGTAGTGGCAACCCTGACAAGGTTCAGCCCGGCGCATGCTCCCTTTGAGACCCAGATTGGTCAAAATCTCGCCCACTTTCTTTTCCTGCTCCAGGGTACGAAACGACGCAGCGTGTTTGGTCTCGACCCAGACAGCGGATTCATCCTTGTGGCACTCCTTGCCACAGCTATCGGGGCCTTTGATCAAAGCCGGGTCGGGCGACCCTGGTCCGGCGAAGCTGGCTCCTGTCAACAAAAGGCACCCGCAAGCAAACAGCCAAGCCAGAAATTTTGCTGATTTTTTCATGGTTACGGTCCATCTCGTTGGTGAAGGATGCAGGGCGTCCTTTGATAACAAACTTTAGAACAGTTTGTAAAGTATGACACGCGCCACAGTCTGGGCAATCGCATTTGAAGATTCGTTGCCGGGTGGTGAAGAGTGACCCATTTTTTTTCCATGGCAGTCAAGTCTTGTGGTACGCTGTCGCCGTCATCCATTTTGCTGGAGATCCAGACATGACCGCTGCCACTTTCGACACACATGCTTACGTCAAAAAGCTGCGAGCCGTCGGGTTCACCGAAGAACAGGCCGAGGTGCAGGCTGAGACCCTGTCCAGCATCTTCAAGACGAACCTGGATGAACTGGCCACGCGGAGGGATCTCAAAGAACTTGAATTGACCATCAAGGCTGAACTGCGCAAAGACATTGAAACGGCCAAGGCCGAAACCATCAAATGGATGTTCGGTGTGGCTGCTGGGCAAGCGATTTTCATCTTCACCCTGCTCAAGATGTTCCCCGGCAAATAATAATCCTGTTTTTCATTTTGTCCCTTGAAATGGCTATGCAACACTTTTCATTCAGGAAGCTTTTTCTCCTCCTGGCAACATCGGGATTGCTTCTTCTTTCCGGGGTTGGGCAGGGCGCCGAAAAAAAAGTGCCCAGCGCAGGAAAGAGCGACGCGAAAACGTCTGTACCGAATGCAACTGACCCAAAGAAAAATGCCGCGACACCCGAACTGACGGCGACGACGCCCCTGTGGCGCTTCAAGGCGCCACAGGCGGAACAATTCAGTACGGTTCTGGGGCTGTTGGCCAAGGAACTCGAAGGGATCGCCGCTGATGCAGCGTCGGACAGCAAGGAGGGGCGGAGGCGCGTTGCCCTGCAAAAACGGAGCGAGCTTCTGGGCGGGTGGCAGGAGGTTCTGGCGCGTCGGCAGACCCTTGAGGCTTTGTCCAATATGGAGCCCGCCAACGTGACGGAAGCGGAGAAGCGGCTCCAGGAACTGAGAAACCATTCACCAACCACGCCGCCCGTACCGGAAAACCCAACCCCGGATGCGCTTGAAAAAATACAAGGCGCCCTGGCCGACCGCAGCCGGGATATCGAAGCCGCCGCCCTGTCGGTCAAACAGGCGCAGCAACTGTTGCAGGAGACGCCACAAAAAATGGCGCAGGCCAAGGAAAAGGCCAAAGAGTCCGCAGAGTTGGCGACCAAAATTGCCAAAATGTCGGACAAGGCCCTGGAGAGTGGCAAGTCACTGACAGATTTGCAAACAGGCAACGCCGAACTTGAGCAAAGATTTGTCCAGGACCAAATAGCCCGTTTTCAGGCGGAGGAGATGTACGCCAAGCTCTCCCTGCCCAGGCGGGAAAAAAATTTGGAGGTGGCCCAGTTGCTCCTGGAATTGGAGCAAAAACGTTTCAACCTCTACCACGAGGCGCTGGATCTCCGCCTGGAGAGGGAGCGGCAGAACAGAGAGGCCGAACTCCAAAAAAAACTACAGGCCGAAGAAGAAGCCAACACCCCGCAACAAAAATTTTTAACCCGCCTGGAAACAGAAATTCTCCAGGTGCAGAGAAATATTGCCGATCTCCAACAACTGCGCTCGGGTGTCGTGCGGGAGATATCGGAACAGGAAAAACGCCTGCAAGCGGAAAAATCGGAGTTGGAAAATCTGAAGGCCCTGGTGCGCCAATACGGTTCGCAGGGACCGGCGGCTGAGCTGCTGAAAGGAACCTATCGTCTCCTGAAGCAGCGCCATCGCGATCTGCGGTCAACGATTCCGGTCCCTCTGGAAAAACAGCAGGAGCGACTCCAGGAACGACGCCTGGACCTTGCCACCCGGCAGGCCGCCGTGGACGATGAGTGGCTGCGGGAAAAAGATAACCTGCTCAGGCATCTGACGGAAAGGCAGCGGGAAGGGTTCGCCAGACAAAGCCAGAAATTGCTTGATGATTATCACCACACCCTCAGCGAAGAGAAACGACTCGCTTTCGAGGTATCGATCGAGTGGCAACGCCTGGCCCTGCTGCCGCATGACCGGCAAGACGTTTTGGATGAACTGGAATCTTTTGTCCTGGCGAATGTTTTTTGGATCCAGGATGCCGATCCGTTCAGCGGCAAGCTGTTTCGTACCGCATGGCAGGAGGTGATGGCGACGGACAATCCCCGCTCCCTGCGGCAGGAGTGGAGACGCCTGGCCGACCCGGAAAACTGGCAGGAGTTGGTACTCTCCCTGAAAACGGGACAGGGGGCTGTCATGTTGGGAAGCACCCTGGTCGTTCTACCCTGGATCCTTTTCTTCCTTTACGGGCGTCTGCAACGATCCGCCCGAAGTGTGCAAGAGCTGTCGAAGGTGCAACACGTCGTTCCATCCTTTCGCGAACATCCGTTCCTGATTGCCACCTTGCAGTCCACCTTGATGCCAGCCTGGTTGTTGTTGGTGCTTTTGTTGCTGCGGCCTTTCATCCAGGTCGTGGGTTATCAGGAACTTTTGGAAAGGGGGGTGATCCATCTGAGCCTCTTTCTCTTTCTGTGGTCCATGCAACGTCGTCTCCCGCAGCTGGTGGGTTGCACCCTGTACGGTTTCAGTATCCCGGAAGATTTGGTGCGATCGCTGCGCACAGCCGCACGCATTGTCTTGTGGGCTTTTTTACTTTTCATGTTGCCCCGGACGCTCCTGGATGGATCCCCGTTTGCTCTGCGGGTGTTGCCGCGCATCTTTTCGACCTTGTTCGCGATGGCCCTGGGGTTGGTTTTTTACCTGCTGGTGCGGCCAGGATCACCCTTGCTTCATCACACCCTGCAAGGGATTGCCCCTGCCAAAAGTCAGAGCGAGCAAAATGGGTCGTTGCGGCACCCCTGGATCAGTTGGGTGTGGTGGTCATTGATGGCAAGCGTCATCGGTTTGGATGTGACCGGGTACCGTTTCGGGGCCATGCACCTGGCGCGCAATAGCATACTGACTTTGGCAACCGTGGTCATTTTCATGGGGATCAGCCGTTCATTGGACCGGATTCTGGAACGTCTGGATGAACGCCAGCGGGTCTCTTCACCACCGCCTGACGACTCCGGAGCGGTGGCAGAGTCGCCCCACGCACACGGCAACGTGCGTCGTTTCGCCCGCCCGTTTCTGCTTTTGTCAGGGTTGTTTCTGATCGCTTCCTATTGGGGCGTGAATGAGCAGGCCTTGACGGCGCTGAGCCAGATCAATCTGTACAGCGTGACCGGGACGGAGGGTAAAATCGAATTCGTCACGGTGGCAGACCTCGTCCGCTTCGCTTTGACGTTGATTCTGACCTTCTGGTTGCTGGCCAACCTGTCGGGTCTGCTGCATTTTCTGATTTTCTCCCGTTGGCAGGTGGCGGAAGGATCGCGTTACGCCGTGGTGATGATCACCCGCTATACCATGTTCATCTTCGGCATTTTCATGGCTGTCTCCTGGATGCGACTGGATCCGGGACGTCTGGGCTGGCTCATGGCCGCCTTGGGTGTGGGGCTTGGTTTCGGTCTACAGGAGATCGTGGCCAATTTTGTCAGCGGCATCATTCTGCTCGTGGAACGTCCCATCCGCGTCAGCGACCTGATCACCGTTGGAGAGGTCACTGGCACGGTGACCCAAATCAACATTCGGGCCACCCGGGTACAAAATATCGACAACCAGGAGATTTTGATCCCCAATCGGGAATTGATCACCCGTCAGGTGACCAATTGGACACTCTCCAACACCTCCATCCGGTTGACCGTTCCGGTCGGTGTGGCCTACGGCACTCCCATTGAAAAAGTTCGTGAAATCCTGTTGGCTTTGGCCCGACAACAACCGGAAGTGATGGCCACGCCACCGCCCCGTGCGCTGTTCATGAGCCACGGGGAGAGCTCCCTGAATTTTGAGCTGTGGGTTTTTCTTCCCCGGACGGACCTCAAGATTCCCATGCTGGACCGGCTCAACACCCTGATCAATGCGGCATTCGTGCGTGAGGGTATCGAGATTCCCTTTCCGCAAAGGGATATCCATGTACGATCATGGCCTGTGGCGTCGGGAGAGGCGTGCTGAGAGGGGGGCTGGCCAAAACGATGACCAAGGCCTCGTTGTGTATCAGTTGGCCTGACATCTCTGGCCAGAGTATGTCTGCACCAGTCTCGGGTGGTGTCCTACGTTGACCTAACTGGTCTAGCCGGGAACAAAACCCACTCTTCA